>CAKULR010000107.1 GCA_934667295.1 uncultured Kiritimatiellota bacterium | reverse complement strand
TCGCCGCCCCCGCCTCCGCGCCGAAGGAGCGCGACAGCATGAAGTAGGCCCCGCCGCCCTTCATGCGCATGTTCGTGGCGAGCGACGAGATGGAAAGGCCCGTCAGGAAGGTGATCGCGCTGCCGACGGTGACGATGGCGAGCGAAGCCGCGAGCCCCACGTTCCCGAGCATCCACCCGAAACGGAGGTAGAGGATCACGCCGATGATGGTCAGGATGCTGGGCGTGAAGACGCCCTGGAACGTCCCGAACCCATAGCCTCTCGCCTCGGAGTTCCTTGCCATGTTGGGGATTGGGGATTGGAGGCCGGGCGACTGCGGCTACTTGAACGTGTTGTAGGGGATGAACGGACGGCGTGCGCGCACGCTCTGGGTCGGGAACCAGACGTCCGCCGCCGTCAGGCCACAGGCGTCCACCATGTCGAGCGCGTATTCGAGGCGGCCGAAGTCGGCGTTCTCGTTGTTCGTGCCGAACGTGAACTTGACGCCGCGCGCCTTGGCGCGCGAGATGATCTTCGCGCTCGGAATCCGGTAGCGGGCGCTGATTTCGAGGGCGACCCGGTTCTCCACGAGCGTGTCGAGAAGGCGGTTGATGCGCGCGTCCGTCCAGAGGGCGTCGTAGTCCGCCGCAAGCGGCGGCGGCAGGTACGTCGCGTTCGCGTAGATGTCCACGGGCTCGTTCGCGAGGATCTTCTCGATCTGCGAGACGAGGAAATCCATCCACTGCTCCCGCGTGCGGCCGTTCAGCTTGAACTCGGCGGGACGGTAGATGCGCAGCGGCACGCCGTCGTCGACGACCGTCATCGCGTCGGTGAAGAGGTAGTCGAACATCCCCAGCGCCCGGCGCGAGAACTCGTACGGCCACTTGCGTCCCTCGCCCTGCGCGCCGCGCAGGAACGGCAGGTCCTTCACCTCGGCGTAGTAGGCGTCCGCCTCGGCGTCTGAGCGCAGCATCCGGCCGACGCCGCCCTCGCCGACGTTGGGGGCGATGCCGTAGTTGATGCCGTAGTTGAGGCTCTTGGCGTGCGCCTGCTCCATCGTGAGGCCGCCCTTGAGGTGGACGTGGAAGTCGATGACGGGGAAGTCGGCCTACTGGTGGCGGATCGCGCGGTCGGTCTGCTCGTCGACGGGCGGCAGCGTGTCGTCCGGGTTGCGCGCCGAATCCGGAAGCGGCTTCAGCACGAGATCGGCGAACGCGACGCGCCCCGCCTCGCCCGTGAAGACGAAGTCGCCGCGTCCGAAGAGCTGCCGCGCGTGTTCCGCCGTGCGCCAGGGCCGTTCCGGCTCCGTGTAGCGCACGACCGTGACGCCGCCCACCTTGACCTCGACGTTCTTCCCGCGCACGGTCACGCCGAACGTACACCACGCCCCGTCCTCGGCGAGCGAGCGGTAGAGGTTGCGCACGTGGGAGAGGGAACCCGTCTTGCGCGTGCCGTCGATGGGGCCGTTGCGGAAGAGGATTTCGTAGCCGCCGCCCGCGCCGTCCGCATGGAACGCGAGACGCGCCGCCGCGCCGTTCTCCGCGCGGAAGCGCCCCGTCAGCGCGAAGTTGCGCACGTTCTCGCCGCAGGGGCGCGACGACGGGGCGTCCAGCGTCACGTTCGCCGGCATTGCCGCGCCGGCCGCCCACGGGAGAAGTCCCGCCAGCAACAGTCCCATCTTCATGCCGCAGCCCCTTTCCGCTACTTCACCGAGCCGAGGGCGATGAGCGCGAACACCATCGCGAAGATGGCCACCGTCTCGACGATGCCGAGCGCGGCGAGGTAGTTCGTGAAGCCCTGGTTCGTCTCGGCCTGCGCGTCGCACGCGGCGGCGGCGGCGCGGCCCTGGAAGAGCGCCGAGAGGCCGATCGCGAGGCCGGCGAAGATCCCCGCCACGAGGACGGGCACGCCCGAGCCGGCCGCGACCTTGCCGACCTTGCCGAGCATGGTGAACATCAGGATCATGCCGTAGAGCGTCTGGGTGATCGGCGCACCCACGAAGGAGAGCAGCAGGAACGGCGCCGGCTTGTTCGCGGCGTAGCACTTCTTCCACGCGCCAACGGCGGCGGAGGCCGCCAGACCCGTGCCGAGCGCGCTGCCCGCGCCGGAAAGTCCCAAGCAGGCGATGGCGCCCGCGACGATCATTGCTGCATCACTCATGGTTTCTCCTTTGTTTCAATTCACTCGGTTTTTCTTCGACGAAATCATCCTAGGGCCGCACGCTCTCCCGGTGGAAGGGCCGGAACGCATGCCCCGACCACGAAACGCCCTTGTGGTTCGAGAACTCCAGCGTGTTCAGGCGCACGGCGTGGACAAGGATCGAAAGCCCCGCCATCGCGAGGTTGAGCCCGTGCCCCACGAGCAGGATCGCGACCATCCCCACCGCGAGGAGCGCGGAGGTCCACCAGACGTGCCCCGCGTGTACGACGTTCAGCGCCATCATGTTGAAGTTCTCCGCCACCTTCACCGAGGCGAGCCCCACCGCGAAGAGGCGCACGTACGAGATGACGTCCCCCAGCGCGCTCATGATGCTGAGCGGCAGCATGCCCAGCTCCGCGCCATGCTCCCTCAGCTCGGACGGCTTGACCGAGAAGAGGAACACGAGGGCGATCGAGATGCCGCCCACCCAGTACCCCCACGCCGGAAACGCGGGGAAGATCTTGACGATCGTGTTCGTGACGAGGTACATCGTGAGGAGGATGCCCGCCCAGCCGAACTCCGCGACCGCCGTCGAGTCCGGCCACTTGCAGACGCCGTTCCAGAGGCGCGCCAGCATGAGGTGCGAGACGCCGATCGTGAAGCAGAGGAGCATCATGTTGTTGTAGCTCGGGTCCGCCAGCCACTTCACCGTCGGCCAGTTCGCGCACCAGGGAATCCCCGCGCCGAACCAGGTGTTGGAGAGGATGCCCCAGACGACGGTGGCGGACGAGAAGACCGTCAGAAGCGTGAGCCAGCTGCGCACCGCGCGCGGTCGATGCCCCGCCTCGCCCTTCGGGCGCGTCTTCCACCATCCGAAGAGCGTCGCCGCGAGGAAGATCGCCCCGTACGCGCCGTCCCCCACGAGCATCGCGAAGAACAGCGAGAAGTAGCACATGAACGGCACCGACACGTCCGACTCCGTATAGGCCGGCGCGATCCCGAGCCCCGCGAACAGCGCCGCGACGGACCGGAACAGCCTGGGCGGCCGCACCAGCGTGGGCGGGTCCTCGCCCGGCTCCGCGTCGCGCAGCAGGATGCCCCAGGCCTTCGTGACCGCCTTCGCCCGCACCTTCGGCACCGCGTCCTGCGGCACCCAGCCCTCGATCCACGACACCACGCCCTGCGTCGCGAGCGCGTCGCGGGCCGCCGCGAAGGCCATGCGGTCCCGCAGCTCGGGATAGCGGTCCAGGATCGCGCGCGCGCGGTGGTTCAGCGCGGCCAGCGCGCACTGGATGGCCGTGGCGGCGGCCTCGGCCTCGGCGAGTTTGCGGCGCGTCTCGGAAAGGCGTTCCGCCGGCAGCGGGTCCGGCAGGTCCACGACGGACGCAAGGTCGATGCCCCGGTCGAGCAGGCTCTTCGCGAGCGCGGGGTCGAAGTCGCCGTAGGGCTCGTACTTCCGCACCGTCTGGCGCAGCGCCTCCGCCGTGTCCACAAGCGCCTGGCGTTCCGCCTCCGCCTTGAGGACCGCCTTCACGAGATCGCCGTTGCGCACGGCCTCGAACCGCGTGTCCGCCGCCTCGGCGGAGGCCTCCTTCGCGGCCTTCGCGAGCACGCGCACCGCGCGCTCGGCATCCGCGAGCTCGCCCTTCGCCTCCGCGAACGCCGCAGACGGCGCGCCGGTGAAGTCGACGTGGACGCACCCGAGGTCGCGCAGCGCCTCCAGCGCCTTCTCGCCCTCCCTCGCCACGCACAGCAGCGTGAGATGCTTCATTGGAACGATCATGCCGCGTCCTCCCCGCCGGGCGCACGGCCCTTCGCGATCTTGCCGCGCGTCACGGCCGCGGTCTGCTCGTCGCCGATCGCGATCTTGATCACGCGGATGTTCTCCCTGCACTGGGGAATCTTCACCTTCTCGAAGAGGTTCACGCGCTGCGAGGTCGTGCGCAACTCGGCGGCGATCAGCTCGCGCTGGCGCTGCAGCACGGCCCGCTCGCACTGGAGCGCGAGGACCGAGGTGAGCGCCGCCACGGCGTCATCGACCCACGCCGGCGTCTCCCACAGGTCGACGGGCTTCACGTCCGTCTCGATGCCGTCGAACACGGGGATCTCGACGCCGGCGATGTTGGCCTTCGACACGCGGACCTCCTTCACGGAGACGAGCCCGCCGAGCAGGTCGCCGCCCGTCGCGAAGAGGCCCACCCAGGCGTCAAGCCCCGCGCGCACGGCCTTCTCGCGCGCCGTCACGGCGTCCGCCTGCGCGACGATTCCCGCGATTTCGCCCTGAAGCTGCTGCTTCTTCAACTGCAGCATGGGCAGAAAACGCTGGAAGCGCTTGAGCGCGTCCGTCTGGGCCTTCAGCTCCGTCTTGGTCAGTTTGATTTTCGCCATGGTCTGGAATCCCGTCAAAAGCGGGGATTATTATACACGATTTCGCGGACGGAAAGCAAGCCGCCAACAACTGTCCCGACAACCGCCACGTGCCGCACGAAACCGGCCCGCGCGCGAGGGCGGCGGCAGCGGGCGGCGGCCGACTGCTCCACCTTGGGCCCCTCCGCACGTTCGCTTCGCTCCGTGCGGCAGTCCCAAGGCGGACAGTCGCTCCGCCGCCCTTCTGGTGATCCATCGCCCTTCTGGCGACTGAACGTGGACCCTTTTCGCAACGGACGGGACAAGCCCGTCCCTCCCGCAAAGGGCGAATCTTGGCAGTTCTGCAAGGACGAATCCGAACGGTTTATGGCCTCCATGCACCTCTTTTCAACGTTCTTCCATCAACTCTTCCACAAGATAGGGGATGCTCATGCAGTGCATGTCGGAAACGCCATCGCGCATCATGACATACGTCTGGGATCCATAGAATTTCCTAAGCGCCTCGTCGAGCGAACACCCCATGCGCGCCGCATACGCCTCCACCACGTGCGCAAACTTGATGCGCAGGAGATTCCTGTTCGCCGTCATCGTACCTCGCTCCCGAGAAACTTCAACACGGACAACGCAACCCTCGTCCGCAGACAGATCTGAAGATTCGGCATCTGGAGACGTAGCCGATCAATTGTCTGCGCCTTCGTCGCAAAACCATCGAAGAACGCCTCCAACGTATCGAAGACCCTATCATTTGCAACACCGCCCATCACGATGTCCCAATCGGAAGCATCCGCTTCGGCACGACAGGCGACGATGAAGTCCAACCATTTTTCCGAATACGAATCAAACTTCAGCACCTTCAACCGTTCCACCGCCGCCTCATCGTATTCATAACACGACAAGCATGCCACGCCCGTACGCCGCTTGCGTTTCTCGCACCAACGTTCGGCTTGTCGCAAAACAGGCGTGACATAGAATCCAGCACCGAAATCCACCGCCTGGCGCGAATGTGCCAGATCGGGTACAGGTACCGCGATGGCACCACCATGCCAAACGGTCATACACAGACCCCCCGTTCCTTCATCACCTCGCAGATATCATTGACGATGTAGGCGCGCCCCTGCGTATGAAGTACGTCATAACTCGGCACGATGTACTGGTTGAGGATGTCGCCCGGTCCCGTAAGCGCGCGATAGACGACATCAGACGGCTTTCCCAGGGTCTCCGCCACATTCTCAATGCAAAACACCACAAATTCAAGTTCGCGGTTATTCCGGATAGGCTCGCTTGCCGTGCCGTTCACAATCATTCCCTCCTATCATGGATAATGTCATTTCTTAATCTTACTAGTTCTCCGTTGGGCGTATTGTACCACATCTACGCCGATAGCCGCCGATCATGCATTTCAAAGAACCCCCACATCCCACATGCCACACAAAACCGGCCCACGTGCGAGGGCGGCGGAGCGACTGTCCGCCTTGGGACTGCCGCACGGAGCGAAGCGAACGTGCG
>CAKULR010000106.1 GCA_934667295.1 uncultured Kiritimatiellota bacterium | reverse complement strand
AGGCGAACGCGATGAAGAAGGCGATCGCGTCCGGGAAGGTCGGCACGATCAACGCCGCCCAGGCCCTCTGGATCCGCCGCACCGGCATTCCGGGCTTCGGCGGCTGGTTCACGACGAAGGCGCTGTCGGGCGGCGGTCCGGTGATCGACCTGCTGCACATGATCGACCTCGCGCTCTACGTCATGGACTACCCGGAGCCCGCCTACGTGCTCGCGAACACGTTCGACACCTTCATGGGCGACCGCCGGTTCAAGGGGCCGTGGGGCATCCCGGACCGCGCGAACGGCGTCTGCGACGTCGAATCCGCCGCGCACGGGTTCGTCACGTTCAAGAACGGGGCCGTCCTCTTCCTGCGCACCGCGTGGGCGGAGATGAACAGGCGCGAGGAGGTGTCCGTCACCTTCCAGGGCACGAAGGCCGGCGGCCTCGTGCGCCGCCTCTTCGGGACGGACGGCGTCGACGAGACGGCGGAGGACGTCTGCGAGCTCTACACGCAGACGAAGACCGGCGCGCGCGCCGACCGCACGCTCAGGGTGAAGCCCGACCCGGAGATGGGCCGCGTGCGCGCCGCGAAGAACTTCGTGCTGACCCTGCGCGGCAGGGAACAGCCGCTCAACACGCCCGACCAGGCCGTGAAGCTGATGAAGATCATCGACGCGGTCTACGCCTCCGCCGCGCGGAAGGCGCCCGTGCGGGTGAAGTGAAGCCGGAACGGCGAAGCAAAAGCGACTTAACTTAAAGGAAGACGAGGAGGACGCAGGATGGTCGGTGCGATTCTGGTGGCGGCGGCGCTCTTGACGCCGCAGGAGACGGAACTGAAGGGGCAGCTCCCCGGGATCTTCACGCGGTCCGCCGCGCAGTACCGGGCGCTGGACGCGGCGGCGACGCCGCTCCGCAGGGGGAAGATGAGCGCGCGGAAGGACCGCCACAACAGCGACCTCTACGTGCCGCACGGGTGGAACGCGAAGACGGGCGCGCTCGACATGCGCTCGGTCTTCTGGTGGACCTCCGGACACTTCCCCGGCTCGCTCTGGTACCTCTACGAGGCGACGGGCGAGGCGTTCTTCCGCGACCGCGCGCGCGACTGGACGGAACTGCTCGCGCCGAACGCGCAGGTCGACGACAACCACGACGTCGGCTTCATCATGTACTGCTCCTACGGCAACGCGCGGCGTCTCCTGAAGACGACGCAGTACGACGCACTCCTCCTGGAGACGGCCGCCTCCCTCTCGCGTCGCTTCAACCCCGACCTCGGCCTCATCCGCAGCTGGGGACTGAAGGACGACCGGAAGACCTTCAAGGTCATCCCCGACAACATGATGAACCTGGAGCTGCTGGAGTTCGCCGCGAAGAACGGCGGCGGCGCGCGCTTCGACCAGATCGCCCGCAGCCACGCGACGCAGACGATGAAGCACCACTTCCGCGCGGACGGCGGCACCTACCACGTCCTCGACTACGACCAGGCGACGAAGCGCGTGAAGAACATCGACCGCGGCCAGGGCGCGAGCTGCGAGACGGCCTGGAGCCGGGGGCAGAGCTGGACGATCTACGGCTACACGATGATGTACCGCGAGACGCGCGATCCCGCCTACCTCGCCTTCGCGCAGAAGCTCGCCGACTTCGCGGTCAACCACCCGAACATGCCCGCCGACGGCGTGCCCTACTGGGACTACGGCGCGCCGGGCGAGGAGCGCGACACCTCCGCCGCGTCGATCATGGCCTCCGGCCTCCTCGAACTCGCGGACTTCACCGGCGGCGGGAGGGGGGCCGCCTACCGCGCATTCGCGGTGAAGCAGCTGCTCGCTCTCGCCTCCCCCGCCTACTTCGCCGCGCCCGGCGCAAACGGGAACTGGCTCCTGATGCACGGCGTCGGACACAAGCCCGCCAACAGCGAGATCGACACGCCGCTCGACTACGGCGACTACTACTTCCTGGAGGCGCTGCTGCGCTTCCGGCGCCTCGTTGGCGCGAACTGAGGTTCTTTCCCAAGGAGAAGATGCGATGAGGACGATGCTGAAGGTTGTTCCGCTCGCCCTGGCGGCGCTGGCCGCCCGGGCCGACACGGCGTTCAAGGCGGGCGAATGGGAGGTGGCCTTTGCGGCCGAGGGGCAGTCCCTCAAGCTGACGCACGCGGCGAGCGGCGCGGAGGTCGTGGGCGAGCTGACGTTCATGGGCCCCGACCGGGCGACGGACGCGAAGGCGGAGGCCAAGCGCGAGTGGAAGATCGTGGACGCGCGCGACGGCGTGCCGCGCCGCCTCGCGATCGTGGACAAAAACAACGACGCCCAGGGGTATCTCACCTTCCAGTCGAACGGCGCGCAGGTCTCGTTCCTCGTCTACCACCGCACGGCGCTCGCCTACCAGGGCGAACTCTCCTATGCGGGCGAGATCCGGTACCGCGAGGACGCTTTTGCGGCCGCGACGTTCCCGCTGCCCGGCGAGCGCGTGCTGCAGCTCGCGAGCGGCGACGCCGATTCGCTCCTGAACGACTCGCTCTTCAGCCCCTCCGCGGACGAGGCCCTGCAGATCCGCGCGGCCAACCTCCGCCTCGTGTCGGGTGGGCGCGGCACGCACGCCTTCGAGGTGGCCGGGCGCATCACCGAGGCTGCCGAATCCGCATTCTCGTTCAACGTGGAGCGCGACTACTACAGAAACCGCTGGGTGCCGTACTACCGGCCCATCGACCGCACGCGCAGCCCCCGGGCGCCCACGGGCTGGATGAGCTGGAACACCTACTTCGACAAGGCGGGCTCGAAGGAGAACCTCGCGGCGGCGCGCCTCGGCGCGAAGGACCACCAGCCGTTCGGCCTTGAATTCTGGTCCATCGAGAGCTGGCAGGAGAATTCAAGCGAGCTGCCCGTCTCGAAGTTCTACAACATGGACCTCGAAACGCACCCCGAGCAGTTCCCCGAGGGCATGAAGTGGCTCGCGGGCGAGATCCGCAAGCTCGGCTTCCGCCCCGGCCTCTGGACCGCGCCGTTCGGCACGGGCAACACGAACTTCTACAAGGCGCACCGGGACTGGTTCCTCCACGACAAGGACGGCAGGCCCATCTCCTGCTGGAACGGCAAGTTCACGCTCGACCCCACGGTGCCCGAGGCGCGCGAGCACCTGCGGAAGATCCACGACATCGCCTCCCACGACTGGGGCTACGAGTTCTTCAAGATCGACGGCATGAGCGGACGCGGCGCGGGCTACTGCGCGCACCTCTACGAGCGGCCCGACGTCCGCGCGCGCTTCAGGGATCCGACGTGCCCGAACCCGTTCGAGCTCTGCGTGAAGGCGTTCCGCGACGGCATCGGCCCCGACCGCGTCTTCCTCGCCTGCCAGGGCCACTTCACCGGCGCCGAGGCCGCGTATGCGGACGCCTCGCGCACGGGGGCGGACATCGTCCACCCCAACCAGCCCGTCAAGTGGGCGAACATCCTCCTGCAGGCCCGTTGCACGATCAACCAGATCTTCGCCCACAACATCGTCTTCTGGGCGGACCCCGACTGCATGCTCGTCTCGCAGCAGGCGCTCGCCCGGGAACAGGCCCAGGTGGAGGCGACCATCGTCTCCCTGCCGGGCCAGCAGATGTTCGCGGGCGACAAGCTCGCCACGCTCGCGCCCGACCGCATCCGGCTCCTCCAGCAGGCGCTCCCTGTCTGCGACGTGCGCCCCGCCTCGCTCTACCCGTACTTCGGGCAGCTGCCGATCTGGAACCTCCACCTCAAGCGTCCGTTCGGCGACTGGCACGTCGTCGCGCTCTTCAACTGGGGCGACGAACCCGCCGTGGTCGGCTTCGACTGGGACGAGATCGGCGAACCGGACGAGCGGTCCTTCGCGTGCTGGGAGTTCTGGACCGAGTCCTGGCAGGGCGTCAACCAGGAGCATTTCGAGATGCAGGTGCCCGCGCGCAGCGTGCGCCTCCTCGCCCTCCAGCCCTATGTGGCGCATCCGCAGTTCCTCACGAGCGACCGCCACATGACGCAGGGCGGCGTGGAGCTGAAGGACCAGCGGTGGGCCGAGGACCGCCTGGAGGCGACCGTCGAGGTGATCGGCGGCTTCCCGATGACCGCGCGGTTCGCGGTGCCGGAGAGTTTCGCGTTCAAGGGGCTTGACGTGCCGCCGGGCGTGAAGGCCGAGGTACGCCCCGAGGCGGGCGGCAAGGTACTCGCCGTGACGCTTTCGGCGGAGAAGACGGTTGCGGCGAAGCTGACGCTGCGGTTCTAAGGAGGAAAAACGATGAAGAACGTGCTGCTTGCATCCTGTTGCCTGTTCGCCTTCGCCGCCGTCGCGGCGGCGGGACAGAACGGAACGACGCTTGACGTGCCGGCGGGCAAGACGGTGAAGGTCGAGCCGGGGCGGCTCTTCGAAGGGGGACCGCTCGTGAAGACCGGGGCGGGTTGCCTGGACCTCTCGGGGGCGCACCGGCGGAACGGGGGGCTGGAGATCCGCGAGGGGACGGTGGTGTTCGCCGGAGGGGGCGCGACGGTCGTCACGACGCGCTACCTGAAGTGGAACGTCACGAAGACGCGCCCCGCGAAGGGTGGTCCGCCGGAGTACGGGAACAGCGGTTCGCAGTTCAGCGAGTTCCGGCTTTTCCGGGACGGGAAGATGCTTCCGCGCCCGCCGCGCGCGACGGCGGTCAACGCACGTCCGGGCTGGCGCGAGGGGCCGCAGATGGGCATCGACGGCGACCTGAAGACGAAGTGCTACTGCAATCCGTTCATCGCGGACTTCGGGGAGGAGGTGACGTTCGACGGCTACTCCTTCGCGACGGCGAACGACGCGATCGGACGCGACCCGATGTCCTGGACGGTCGAGGCGGGCGTTGCGGACGGTTCGGCGATCAGCTGGCTGACCATCGGGACGGTGGAGGGCTTCGAGGCGCCCAGGGCGCGCCTTGCGGAGGCGGGGAAGATCTTCCCCGTGAAGCTGCGCGACGTCGTGCCGCTGAACTACCCGGTGAAGGTGTGCGGGAAGGGGCGTCTTGTCCTCAGGGGCGTCAACGAGACGCTGGAGAGCGTGTCCGGCACGGGCCACATCGTCCTCGAAGGGGCCTCACTGGACTTCGGCCCCGACGCGACGTTCGCGGGCACCGTCTCCGGCGATGGTACCGTCGTGTACAAGAAGCGCTGAATATCCCTTCAGGTCCGAGGCGGTCGAGTGCTGTATTCGGCACATTTTACAGCCTCTGGGCCGTCCGGGACAAGTGTAAACGGGCACACGGTGTCTGGGACAAGTGTAAACTGATACATGCCGTCCGAACGGGAGGGTCGCAACTTGTTGCGACTGTTGCCCTACGCGCGAAGTACCCACATGGCCTCCGGTCTGGTTCTTGACGCGGCCCGGCGTGCGAAGTACCCGCGCCGCCTCGGCGCGTGGCGTCCGAACACGGGAGGGTTGCGCTCCTGCGTGACCGTGGGCCTGCGCACGGCGTCCGCCTACCCGACGCGCCGGAAGAGCCGGTCGCGCCACCTCGCCGCCGTCCGTTTCGTGACGGCGCGGGCGTACCGCGCGCGCCAGGAGGCGAGCATATTCGTCTCCTCCACGCGCTTCGGGTCCAACAGCGCGTCAATTCTTTCCAGCACGCGCGTCACGGTGTCCGACACGCCCGTCATCGCCTCCAGGTAGACGCCCCGCGCCCGTAGAATCGCCATCTCCCGCTCCACTTCCCGCTTCCCCCGTGCGTTCCCCGCCTCCCGTATCTTATCCATACTCTCATCCATACCCTCGCCACACTGAAATTTTTCCGCATCGTAATCTCGTTTCTGTTTCTCCGTCCCATTCACAGCGATCCTTGTCTCCAATCGTTCACTCGTCTCGGACTCCTTCTGTGCGGTGTCATGAGATTTTTCCGCCCCATAATCTCGAATTGCTCCTTCCCCCTCCGTCCAACCCGTCCCGTCGTCCAACGCGCCCGCCCCGTCCAGCACGGCGGCGACGGGGATGGGGTCGGGCAGCTCCACGACCTGCCGCAGCTTCTTCGCGGCGGCCTTGTAGCGCATCACGGTCGTGTAGCGGAGCGCGAGCGCGGGGA
>CAKULR010000105.1 GCA_934667295.1 uncultured Kiritimatiellota bacterium | reverse complement strand
GAACGGGGTGTGGACGGCGAGCGGGGCCTGGCAGAACGAGGCGGGCGAGACGGTGGACTGGGTGGACGGCGCGGTTGCCGTCATCGGCGACACCGACGTACAGGTTCCCGAGGCGGGCGTCGTCGTGGAGGGTCTTGAATACGCGCCGGCGGGCGGGAAGCGCTATGTCCGGGGTGCCGGGCGGCTGACGGTCGGCGCGGCGGGCATCACGATGGCGAATGAGGTCTACGCCGAGGTGAATCTGCAGCCGAAGGGCGGGCTTCACCTTGCGGCCGACCAGACCTGGACGGCGACGGCCGCGAACGGCATGCTGTGTTTTGACGGCGACGTGCCCCTGACGGCCGAGACGGGCGTGCGGATCCTCGTCACGGGCGGGAAGGCCGTCAACGTCCGCGTGAACGCGCGGGGGCGGTTGGGGCCGGACGAGACGGTCGTCGCCGAGGCGCCGTCCTCGATCTCCCCCGCCAGCGGGGAGGGCCGGGGCTTCGGGACGCCCACGCTGATCCTGTCCGGCACCGGTACCCGCGTGTCGTTTGGCGCGCAGTACGACACGAAGGAATTCGGCACGAACTACGCCTCGCATCTCGTCCTGCGGGACGGCGCGGATCTCTGGATGAACGTGTACGACGGCCAGACGAACGGCTTCGGCGTGCCCTACGTGACGGTGGGCGGCGTGGCGACGGCGGACGGGTCGCGCATACGGGGTACTGCGGGGGGCGTCCTGGCGCTGACGGGTTCCAAGACCGTCTTCGACGTGGCGGCAGGACATCGGATGACCTTCGAGCCGTGCGTGGTGGGTGCGCCCGGCGGCGCGGCGGGGGTGGTGAAACGCGGCGCGGGGACGCTCGCGTTCGCGGGGGCGGGCACGGCGTTTTCGGGCGGGTTGTCCGTGGAAGAGGGGGTGTTGGAACTCACGGCGGACGCGGTGCTTGCGGGGGCCGTTTCCGGCACGGTGTCGGTGGCGGAGGGGAAGACGGTGCGGTTCGGGTTCGCCTCGTCCGGCACGTTCGTGAAGACGGGCGCGGGGACGGCGGTTCTCGGCTGGGGCGACGCCGGTTCGGACATCCGCGTGGTGGAGGGGACGGTGGAGGTCGGCGACGCGGTACCGCCGCAGAACGGGCTTTCGGCGTGGCTCGACGCGACGGCGGCGGCTTCGCTCACGACGAACGAGGCGGGCGTCGTCTTGAACTGGGCGGACCGGCGCGGCGGGGCGTTCAGCGCCGTGCGGCATCAGGAGCACCAGCTGCCCGTCTGGACGGCGGTCGCGCTGAACGGTCTCCCCGTGCTGGACTTCGGGCGCATCGCGGAGAAGACCATCGAAGGCGACGACCGCATGATGGCGTTCTCGTCGGCATGCACGGGGATCCGCACGGTCTTCTGGGTAATCGGCAGCCGGAACGGCGGCGGCTTCCTGCTCGGCGACAGCCAGGTGGTCGATTCCTGCAGACGCCACTTCCACCGGGGCGGCGACTTCGGCCTGACCGCGTCCGCACCGCTGTGGGGAAGTGACGGACAGGACAAGGGCGTCGTGCGCGCGGGCGAGACCTGGGTGAACGGCGAGGCGGTGGACGGCACGAAGACGGGCCTGAGCGGCGCGTACGACCTCGTGGCCTGGCGCATTTCCGGGACGGACGACGCGGCCGGGAAGTCGGCCGGGGCCACATGGCTCGCCTCCTGCTATGCGGCGGGCAAGAGCGACAACTACCGTCTCACCGGCGGACAGGAACTCGGGGAACTCCTGGTCTACACGAACCGCCTGACGGACGCCGAACGGGATGCCGCGACGGCGTACCTGGCGCGGAAGTGGTTCCCGCAGACGGCGGCTGCGGAGACGAAGCCGACCTTCGGCACGGTGACGCTGGAGGGGGAGGACGCGACGTTCCATGCGGCGGCGGCGGCGCATCTCGGACGGCTCGTCGTCACGTCCGGCTGCACGTTCGCGGGCCTGGGTAACCTGACGGTCGACGAACTCGTCTTCGAGGAGGGCGCGACGCTGCGCGTCGTCTACGGGGCGGACGGGAAGGTGGCAGCGCCGTT
Source organism: uncultured Kiritimatiellota bacterium (assembly GCA_934667295.1). Classification (GTDB taxonomy): domain Bacteria; phylum Verrucomicrobiota; class Kiritimatiellia; order RFP12; family UBA1067; genus RUG572. The sequence goes on along the minus strand of CAKULR010000105.1, from coordinate 4,020 downwards.
CACAGGGGCGGCGCGGATCGTGTTCCCGCAGACGATGAAGCTGGACGTGGAGGTGCCGGAGGGGGTGACGCCGGTCGGGACGTCCGTCCTTGCCGTGGCGGCGGACGCGGTGACGGGGAACCCCGTCTGGATGCCCGCGCCGGGCGTGTCGGCGGTCTACCGCGTCGTGGTGGATGCGGCGTCCCGGAAGGTGTCGCTGTCCGTCCGTTCGGGGACGCTCTTCATTCTGCGCTAGTGTTCCGTGCCTGTTCGGCGGAATTTTGCTATACTATCCGCCCATTTGAGGTCTACGTGGACCTTGGAGGTTTCAATCACTGGAGAAGGAACATGTCGGAACAGGATCAGAACGGATTCATGGTGTTTTCGGGGACGGCGAACCTGCCGCTTGCCGAGAAGGTGGCCGCCTATCTGGGCAAACCCCTCAACAAGATCGACATCCGGCACTTCCCCGACGGCGAGACGTTCTGCCAGGTGCAGGAGGGCGTGCGCGGGCGCGACGTGTTCGTGATCCAGAGCGGCAGCCCGTCGCCGAACGAGGCGTACATGGAGCTCTTCATCATCATGGACGCGCTCAAGCGCGGCAGCGCGGCGCGCATCACGGCCGTCGTCCCGTACTACGGCTACGCGCGCCAGGACCGCAAGGACCAGCCGCGCGTGCCGATCACGGCGCGCCTCGTCGCGAACCTGCTCACGGCGGCCGGCGCGGACCGCGTGCTCACGCTCGACCTGCACGCGAACCAGATCCAGGGCTTCTTCAACATCCCGCTCGACCAGCTGCACGCGGAGCCGGTGATCCTCAAGTACATCCGCGACATGCACCTCGCGAAGCCCATCGTCGTGTCGCCGGACGCGGGCGGCGCGAAGACGGCCTACGGCTACAGCCGCAAGCTCGGGACGGGCCTCGCGATCGTCGCCAAGCAGCGCACGGGCGACTCGACGGTCGATGCGTTCAGCGTCGTCGGCGACGTCAAGGACTGCGACGTCATCATGGTGGACGACATGACGGCGACCGGCGGCACGCTGAGCGCGGCCGCGAAGATGTGCCGCGACAACGGCGCGCGGAGCGTCCATGCGTTCGTCTCGCACTTCCCGCTCACGCCGAAGGGCGTGGAGCGCCTGATGGGCGAAACCCAGCTCGACGAGCTGGTCGTGACGGACACGATTCCGCTCCGCACGGGCTTCGACCCCTCGAAGCTCCCCTTCAAGCTCACGGTGCTGAGCGTCGCCCCCCTCATCGGCGAGGCCATCAAGCGCATCCACTCGAACCAGAGCATCAACGACCTCTTCAACCACGAGTGACCTCCGCGCATTTGCAGAGCGGGCCGAATTTGTGCTATACTAACCCACTTTGACCGCCGAGGGTAGCGCGCGTGCGTGAGAGCAGGCGGGGAACACACACAAGAGAAGACGAATGGATCAGATCAAGATCAAGGCGTCCGCGCGTACCGAACAGGGTACGGGCGCGGTGCGCCGCCTTCGCCGTGCCGGGATGGTTCCCGCATCGGTGATGAGCATGAACAAGGGCGGGACGAAGCTCATCAAGTTCGACGCCCACGAGTTCATGATGGCGATGCGGGGCCGGACGGGCAAGCAGCTCCTGGTCACGTTGGACGTGGACGGAACCGAGGTGCCGGCGCTGCTGCGCGAGATGCAGAACGACGTGCTGGCGGGTACGCCCATCCATGTGGATTTCAGCGAGGTGTCGCTCACGCAGAAGGTGCGCGTGACGGTGCCGCTCTACCTCGTCGGCGAGGCGGTGGGCGTGAAGCTCGGCGGTGGCGTGCTGGAGCAGGTGCTCCGCAAGGTCGAGGTCGAGTGCCTGCCCACGGACATCGCGGAGAAGTTCGAGGTCGACGTGTCGAAGCTCGGCCTGGACCAGACGCTCTTCGTGCGCGACCTGCAGCTCGGCGACAAGCAGACGCTCGTGACGCGCGGCGAGTTCGCCGTGGCGGTCGTCAAGGCGCCGGAGGGTGCGGACGCGGCGGCGCCGGGTGCGGCGGCCGGCGAGGAGAAGTCGCCCGAGGTGATCAAGAAGGGCAAGGAAGACGCCGACGCCGCCAAGGCGGAGGCCAAGAAGTAATTCCGCCGCTCCGGTGTCTTGATGAAGGTGATCGCTGGACTAGGGAATCCGGGCGCGGACTACGCGAACACGCCGCACTCCATCGGCTTCGAGGTCGTGGAGGCGCTGGCGCGCGAGATCGGCGCGTCCTGGAAGAACTCGTCCTCGTTCAGCGGGGAGCTCGCGACGGGGATGCTCGGCGCCGTGAAGGTCATGCTGGTGAAGCCCATGACGTTCATGAACCTGAGCGGCAACTGCGTCGCGCCCGTGGTGAAGTACCACAACGCCAAGGTGGCGGAAGACCTGCTCGTCGTCTCGGACGACATCGACCTCCCCGTGGGGCGGATGCGCATCCGCAGGGGCGGCTCGGCGGGCGGCCACAACGGCCTGAAGAGCGTGATCGAGCGCACGGGCTCGCCGGACTTCCTCCGGTTGCGCCTCGGCGTCGGCCGCGATGCGCGGAACCGCGCGAACGTGGTCGGGCACGTGCTCGGCAGGTTCTCGCCGGATGACCGGAAGGTCATGGACGAAGTGGTGGCGGAGGCGGTCAAGGCAATCGGGGCGATCGAATTGGAAAGTCCTGAAATCGCGATGAACCGGTACAACGGCTGGATGGCGACATCCGCCGCCGCCGGGAAGGAAAACGACACATGAAGAAGTACGATGGTCTCTACATCTTCGCCGGACAGGCGAAGGACGACGTGCTGGACTCGCAGATCCAGAAGGCGCTTGCGGAAGTGACGCGCCTCGGCGGCAATGTCCTCACCCAGGAAGTGCTCGGCAAGCGCGCGTTCGCGCACCCGATGCACAAGCGCGAGAACGGCGTGTACGTGCTCGTCCGCTTCGAGTTCGACCCCGCGAAGGTGAGCGAGCTCGTGAACCGCTACCGCCTCGTGGAAGAGGTTTTCCGCGTGCAGATCCTGGCGGTGGACGAGCGCCGCGAGGCGATCCTCGCCGCCCAGCGCGACGCGGCGGCGAAGCGCGAGGCGATCAAGGCCCAGAAGGAGGCCGAGGCGGCTGCCGCCGAGGCGCCTGCGGCCGAATAAAGAGACGGAGCGGAGGCGAACATGCCGTCCTTCAACAAAGTCATCCTGATGGGCAACCTGACGCGCGACCCCGAGGTCCGCACGGTCGGGGCGAACGCCGTGAAGGTGTGCCGCTTCGCCCTTGCGCTCAACGAGCGCCGGCGGGACCGCAACGGCAACATGGTGGACATCCCCACGTTCGTCGAGATCGACGCATGGGAGAAGCTTGCCGAGCTGTGCGGACAGTACCTCCGCAAGGGCCGGTCGGTCCTTGTGGACGGACGCCTCCAGATGGACACCTGGGAGAAGGACGGGCAGAAGCTCCAGAAGCTGAAGGTGCGCGCCATGACCGTGAAGTTCCTGCCCCTGCCGGCCCCCAACCAGAGCCGTCTCACGGGCGAACCCATCGTCACCGGCGGCGACGACGAAGCGCCTCTGCCGTTCTAACAGACAATCACAAACAAGGAACCAGAAAATGGCCTACCAGAAGAAGAGCGAGCGTTCGGACCGCGAAGAGCGTGGCGAGTTCACCTCCCGTCGCCGTCCCGCGATTCCCGCGAACGACAAGATCGACCTCAACGACATTGAGGTCCTCAAGCGCTATGTGACCGAATACGGCAAGATCATCCCGGCCCGCGTGACGGGCGTGACGGCGATGCAGCAGCGCCAGATCAAGAAGGGCGTGCGCCGCGCACGCAACATGGGCCTCATGGCCTGAGAAAGGAACGCTTAACATGACCGAAGTGATGCTGATGGCCGATGTGAAGAACCTCGGCAAGGCCGGCGCGATCGTCAAGGTCGCCCCCGGCTACGCGCGCAACATGCTGCTGCCGCAGGGGCTCGCGGCCCCCGTGACGGAGGCGTCGCGCCGCCGTCTCGCCAAGCTGGAGGCGCAGCGCGCCGCCGAGCGGAAGGCGCGCAAGGCCGCCGCCGAGG
>CAKULR010000104.1 GCA_934667295.1 uncultured Kiritimatiellota bacterium | reverse complement strand
GGACGTCGCGCCCTACCATGGGTGCGCGCGCGGTAGGGGCCGGCGGTGGGTGGGGGTGGTGGTGTTAGAGGGCCAGGAGGCCGCAGACGAGGCAGGCAAGGGCGAGGACCACGAGGAACCAGGGGAGCGCCCGCTTGAAGGCTTCGCCCGCGCGGGGGGCGATGAGCGCGGCGGCCGTGCCGATGGCGATGGACTGCGGGCAGATCATCTTGCCGATGCCCGCGCCCATCACGTTCGCCGCCGCGAGCAGGTTCGCCGACACGCCGAGCTGGTTGGCCGCGCCGGTCTGGAGGGACCCGAACAGGACGTTGGCGCTTGTGCCGGAACCCGTGACGAAACCGCCGAGCGCCCCGACAAGCGGCGCGAAGAAGGGGTAGGCCGAACCCGTCACCGCGACCAGCGCGTCCGCAAGCGTCGCCACCATCCCCGCCGCCGTCATCACGCGCGCGAGGACGAGGACGAAGCAGATCGTCGCGAACGCCGTCCAATACGAAACAAGCGTCTTCCCGAGAACGCGGCCCATGCGCCCGAACGAAAGGCCCTGCACGGCGCCGCCGAGGAAACCCGCGACGAGGACGAGCGTCCCCGGCGAGGCGTACCGCTTCAGGCCCGTCGGCAGGAACGCCGCGCCCGTCAGGAGGGCGACGACGAAGCCGAATGGCGCCCGGGCGAACAGCTGCGCGCGGAGATCTCCGCCGAGGTGGCCCTTCGTCGCGACGAGCGCGACGAAGGCGAGGACGGAGAGTCCGCCCAGGATGTCGGGCAGTTCGGGACCGAGGAAGCGCGCGGCGAGGAACCAGGGGACGAGAAACGCGGCGTCCGCGATGAGCGCGAACCGCACCATGCCCCGCAGGGCCGTGCGTCCGCCGTACACGAGCAGGATGAGGAAGGGGCCGAGCGCCGTGACCGCGAGCTGGAGAAGGGCGGTCGTCCCCGCGAGCGCGTTTGCGTCGCAACCGCCCACCTTCGCGAGCGTGGCGATGGGCACGCCGACGGACCCGTAGGCGGTGGGCGTGGTGTTCGCGACGAGGCACATGAGGACGGCCTTGAGCGGGTCGAAGCCGATGCCGACGAGCATCGCCGCCGGAATCGCGACGGCCGTGCCGAACCCGGCCATGCCCTCCATGAAGTTCCCGAAGCCCCAGACGATGAGGAGCGCGAGGACGCGCGGGTCGGGCGAGACGCCGGCGAGGTCCGCGCGGATCGTCTTCATCGCGCCCGACTCGACCGTGAGCGAGTAGACGAAGAGCGCGGCGAGGACGACGAGGCAGATCGGGTAGAGCGCGAAGCCGACGCCGTCGGCCACCACCGGCGCGATCTGCGCGGGCGGCAGGTTGTCCCGGAAGAAGGCGAGCGCCAGGCCGAGCGCGAGAAGGGCCGCACCGAGCGTTGCCCAATGGGCCTTGACCTTGAAGACGGAGAGCGTGGCCGCCAGGTAGGCGATCGGCAGGAGGGAGAGCGCGAGAAGGGGAATGTCCATGCTTTCAGGAGGCGCGGGGTTTCGCCTGGGGGAGGCCGTTGACGGCCTTGACGGCCTCCAGCGCGTCGCGGAGGGTCTGGATGGTGGTGAGCCTGCGGCGGAGCTCGGCGGCGCCGGGACGGCCGTTGAAGTAGCGGAAGAGGTGCGTGTGGAGGGCCATGCAGACATAGCCGTCGAGGGAGGGGATGTGGTCGTCCGGGAAGCGCGTGGCGAGCTGGTCGCGGAAGGCGATCAGCTCGGCGAGGTGGTCCGCAAAGGCGGCGTCCTGCAGGTCGTGGCGACGTTCGGGGGCTTCGAGGACTTCGGGGGGATCGCTCAGGCGGACGTCCGAGAAGAGCCAGGGATTCGCGAGGGCGGCACGCCCGATCATGATGGCGGCGACGCCGGTCTCGGCCATGAGCTTCAGCGTGTAGACGTTGTAGACGCCGCCGTTGCCGGTGACGGGGATTTTCGCCTTCCGGACGAGGTCCGCGAGGAGGTCGTAGTGGACGGGTCCGCCGTGCATCTGCGAGGTGAAGCGGCCGTGGAGGATGAAGCCGGAACAGCCGGCGGACTGCGCGGCGTCGAGCAGTTCGAAGAGTAGGACCGCGTCGGGACGCGGACCGGGCCGTGTCTTGACCGTGAGGGGCAGCGTCGTGGCGCGCTTCATCGCCGCGAGGCAGTCGTGCAGGTGCTGCGGGTCCCGGAGGAGCGCGGCGCCGGCGCCCTCGTGGAGGACCTTCGGCATGGGACAGCCCGCGTTGAGGTTCAGCTCCACGAAGCGGTCCTTCAGCTTCTCGACCTCCGCTGCGGCCAGGGCCAGTTCGTCGGCGTTGGAGCCAAAGAGCTGGCATGCGACGGGGCCCTCGCCGGGCAGGGTCTCCATGAGGTGGCGCGTGGGGGAGGAACCGTGGGCGAGGCCGGCGGCGCTGACCATTTCGGTGTAGGCGAGGTCGGCGCCGCGGTCGGTGCAGACCTTGCGGAAGGGGGCCGAGGTGAAGCCGGCGAGGGGGGCGAGAACGAGTTTCATTTGATGTCGAAGGGAACACCGTCGTCGGTGTAGGTGAGTTCAAGCGGCTGGATCGGGTCGCCCGTCTGGCGGGTCGTGTACTTGACGTGGAGGGCGCGGCGGGCGGTGCCGTCGGGATTGCGTTCGAGGACGCGGTCGCCGGCGGGGGTGAAGGAGGCGGCCTCCTTGCCGTTGTAGGAACGGGTGAAGCCGAGGAGGGCGCCGGACGCGGAGTAGGTGTAGGTGTCCTTCCAGCGGCGCGGCAGGGCGATGGCGGGGTCGCAGTAGAGGGCGTTGGGGTTCGCGTAGTCGATGGACGCGATCCTGCCGTCCGGGCGGTAGGTGCGGACCTCCTGCGGAATCGGGTAGAAGGAGATGATCGAGGGCGCGCCGTGGTCGGTGCCGTGCGTCTTCGCGAAGCAGGCGACGTCGATGCGTTCGGTGAGCGTGCGCCGGTCGACGGTGATCTGCGCGAAGCCGCGTTCGGGCGTGTTGACCGTCTCGCCGAGCGGGGCGGCGATCGTGACGGCGGAGGCGTCGCCGTGGACGACGCGCCAGGTGTAGGTGGCAAGGGGATCCCGTTCGGGGAACGTCTGGGCGTGCAGCAGGAACGTGCGCGTCCCCTCGGGCGCGCGCAGGACGAAGGAGATGGCCGAGGGGGTGGCGAAGAGCAGTTCCGACACCGTGTCGGGGTAGTCGACGCCCGCGACGGGGAAACGGATCGGGAAGAGGCGCGAATTGACGAGGGAGAGGTTGACGGCGGGCGGGATGTTCTCGGGGCGGAGGGCGTGCGCCTTTTCGACGAGTGCGACGACGTTGAGGCGCTTTGCGCTGAAGGCCGTGGGGTGGGCGCGCGGGGAGAGGTAGTCGCTCTCGCCCTTGACGCCGGTCTGCGTGCGGCGGAGGAGCCACTGGAGGGTGGGGCCCAGGAGCCGTCGGCGGAGAACGGCCTGCTTGGTGGGGGGCGGGAGGGAGGCCGAGGCGGCGAGGGCGGCGCGGAGGAAGGGGAGGTCGCTCCACGAGGCGCCCTCCGAGACGAACTGGAAGGGGGCGTTCGCGGGGAAGACGTCGCCGAGCTCGGGCTTGCCGTAGTCGTTGACGCAGGGGATGACCCAGAACTGGTTGGAGCGGTAGAGGAGGTCCATGCGCGCGGCGAGGCCGCCGGGCTCCGTGAAGGAGGCGCGGGCCATCGAGCGCCAGAAGGGACCGCTCGTGTAGCCACGGGAGATGTTGCCGAAGACGGCGGCGTTGCCGAAGGCGAGGTTGGGGTGGTTGACGTCGGCGTTGAAGGGACGGGCGGCGTCCGCGAGGCGCACGGCGGTGAGGAGGGGGAAGTCGGAGACGGCGGGCTGGGAGTGTCCCCGGTCGCGGTTGACGTAGAGGTCGCCGCCGTTGCCGGCCGCCGTGCCGTCGGCGAGCCAGGCGGAGACGAGCGCCCGTTCGGGGGCGTCCGGCCGGGAGGCGGAGTAGGCGGGCGCCAGCCGGGCGAGGGGCGTGGACGACGACGAGAGCCGCAGGAGCGCGTCGTAGACGCCGGTGTCGAAGTTGAAGACGAGGTTCGTTTCGGTGAGGGTGACGGCGTGGCCCATCGTGGCGAAGGCGGGGGCGGGCACGGGGCGGCCCTCGACGGGCTGGCCGGCGAGGGTGCGCGCCTTCTCGACGAGTTCCTTGAAGCGGGGGAGGGTGTTGATGCGCGCGAAGTCCTGGTCCTTCGCAATGGCGTCCGCATCGCGGAATCCGAAGCGGATGGCCTGTTCGAGTTCCGTGAGGGCGGCGTCGCCCTGTTCGCGGTAGGCGAGGGCGCATGCGAGGTTGTAGTGCCAGGTGGCGTCGCCGGGCAAAACCTCAAGGGCCGCGCGGCAGGTCGCCTCCATCGCGGGGATGTCGCCCCGGCGGATGGCGTCGATCAGCTGCTGGCGCAGGAGGCCGTGGCGGGGCCACACGCCCGGATAGGCCCAGGGCGAAAGGGGTTTCTCCCCGTCGGCGAACCCCGTGAGGGCCGCGACGAGCATCATGAGGCTGAGGCAGAGTGTGCGCATGGCCGTATTTTAGCACATTCCACATTTACCCGCTTCCCATATCCGATTTTTGGTAAACTATGTGCCCGTTTCTTGATTCTAAAGAGGTTTCTGGACATGAAGGTGTGCAAATTCGGCGGCAGTTCGCTCGCGGACGCGAAGCAGCTGACCAAGGTGATCGACATCGTCCTCGCTGACCCGCAGCGGCGCATGGTCGTGGTGTCCGCCCCCGGCAAGCGCAGCAAGGCCGACACGAAGGTGACGGACCTGCTCATCGCGCTCGCCCAGGCGGCCCTCGACAAGGCGGACACGAAGGCCCCGCTCGCCGCCGTCGTCGCGCGCTACGCCTCCATCGCCCGCGACCTCGACCTCGGCGCGGAGATCGTGAAGGAGATCGAGGCCGACCTCAAGGCGCGCCTCGCCTCCCCGAAGAAGGACGCGGGCATCTTCATGGACACGCTCAAGGCCGCCGGCGAGGACAACAGCGCGAAGCTCGCGGCCGTCGCCTTCCGCAAGCGCGGCGTGAAGGCCCGCTACGCGAACCCGAAGGACACGGGCATGGTGCTGGAGGGCGAAAGCGGCAACGCGACGCTCGTCGACGAGAGCTACCGCCGCCTCGCGCGCGCGTTCAGCGACTTCGAGGGCATCGTGATCTACCCCGGCTTCTTCGGCTACCGCAAGGACGGCACGGTCGCCACCTTCCCGCGCGGCGGCAGCGACATCACGGGCTCCATCCTCGCGGCCGCCGTGCGCGCCGACGTCTACGAGAACTTCACGGACGTCGACAACGTCTACCCCGTCGACCCCCGCATCGTCCCCGAGGTGAAGGAGGGCATCGCCACGATGACCTACCGCGAGATGCGCGAGCTCGCCTACGCGGGCTTCGGCGTCTTCAACGACGAGGCGATCGCCCCGGCCGTGCAGGGCCGCATCCCGATCAACGTGCGCAACACGAACCGCCCCGCCGAGCCCGGCACGATGATCCAGCAGAGCCGCCGCGTGACGCCCGGCACGGTGACGGGCATCGCGGCGGCGGACGGCTTCTCGAACATCATCATCGACAAGTACCTCATGAACCGCGAGGTCGGCTTCACGCGGAAGGTGCTCGCGATCCTGGAGGAGGAGGGCGTCGCCTACGAGCACATCCCCAGCGGCATCGACTCGATCTCCGTCCTGATGCGCGGCGAGAAGTTCACGTCCGCCAAGGAGAAGAAGGTCGTCGCGCGCATCAAGCGCGAGCTTGCGCCGGACAGCGTGATCGTGACGCACGACTACGCGGTGATCATGGTCGTGGGCGAGGGCATGGCCTTTTCGAGCGGCATGCTCGCCAAGGCGACGGGCGCGCTCGCCGAGCACGGCATCAACATCTCGATGGTCAACCAGGGCGCGAGCGAGATCTCGTTCATGATCGGCATCAGGGGCGAGGACCGCGACAAGGCGGTGCGCGCGCTCTACGCGGCGTTCTTCGAGAAATAAGGCACGTTTCGGAACGGTCGTTTCAATTGATCGGGTTGAGATGGAACGCAGATGCTTCGCATACGCAGAATGGGGCGAAAAGGCATGTGGCTACGACGGCGAC
>CAKULR010000103.1 GCA_934667295.1 uncultured Kiritimatiellota bacterium | reverse complement strand
CGAAGCCGGTTTCCGTGTTTTCCGTGGCCAAGAGACGGCTACAAGGAGGAAGGTTGGTATCGGAATGTCTAATCACGCAAAACACGAAGACCACGGAAAACACGCACGCCCCCCTGGGGCGATACGGAAAAAGGTCGGGGGAGGGAGGGTGTTCCGCACGTTTCGGCCACCTCCCGTCACGGGCTTAAAGGATTTACACGGTTTTGTTCCTTTAATTGTTCCGCAACATAATCTCACAATAGGATTCAAGTATATCCTTTTATATTTGGACTAAAATTGTGAGAAACGGGCTTCTTTCAGATTTATGTTTTCCATACAGGTATATTGTTCCGCAACGTAATCTCATTGGATTGTTCAACAGCGTCCTAATTATATCGATGTCAGAATTGTGATATGCCTGTTGTTTTGTCAGATTCAGGTCTCGCCATACGGCAGGTTATTCCGCCGTGAAATCTCATTCCATCATGTTCAGGACCTCCAGGTAGACAGAATACAGGATTTCACTTCGGAACGCTCCGCAGTGAAATCGCACGGTACGTGTATACCTACAGAAGAAAGCCCTGTACCACATGTACAATCCTTGCTGTAGTCATGTTTCAGGATACTTGATTTGTTCGGAACGAATTTTACACCCGGTGAGGTAGACGGTGAAAAATACAAGAAATAAGAAGATGAATTGTCCTTACCTTTCCGTTTCTCTTGACGTTCTGTTTCGGTATAAGGCATCAGGGTGGGACTTATCGGAAATGGGAGGGACACGCCCCTGCGCGTCCGTTCGCCCCTTCGGTCGCGCAGGAGTGCGACCTTCCCATGTACCTCTTATCTCTGACCAACACAATTAAAGGAAGGAGGGACATTTGAAATCACAAATGTCCCTCCTTTCATCGATTAGAAACCTCTTCGTCACCGATTACCTGTTCGCGCCGGTTAGGCTACAGTACCAATATTCGTTTCTTGATTTCTTCAAATGACTGTATCACTTCTTTTTGTTCTTTCTCTCCAATTTAACACGTTCTTCGCCTTCCGCTCTTCTAGTAAGAAATCCCCTTCCATTCAAAAGATTGTCAATTCGTACAAATTCACTATTTTTCTTAGATTTTTCCGTACACAGTAATTTTGCTGAGGTAACTCGTTGTGAATAGGTATTATAAGCTTGGATTTGTTCGGGGGTTCCGTGAATGACCCAGAGGGGGGTTTTCGCTATTTGCATGTCCGTAACAACAAAGGGAATCTCGAAACTTTTTGTATTGGAGAAGTTCCACATTCCACAAGAAGAATTCTTCTCACGTTGGGTAAAAGAGATGACTGGGACGTAAACCCCATCCACTGAACGGCGTACTACAGATGCCTTAAAAAGGGGCGGTGTGGGGATTGGTTCATACACACGGGGATACTCGTTTTCGATATTGCGCAAATGAGTCACCCATTTCTCATCACCTTCACTTCTATTTAATAACGTTGGCACTATATTGCTGTATCGACCATCTTGAATGTTGATTTCTGAAGCGGTTAAAGTTTTTCTGATTTTGTATAGTACTTGTACTTTCCAGAAGTATGAATGGTAACCGTACATTCAACGACCTCCTCGCCAACATGATTGGAGGCCAATCGTGCATTTAGGATTTCAAAGCCTGTATAACCTTGCATCTTCATGAAATCCTTCAATGGTAGATCTTTCGAAATATATTCAGGTGTTTCGGTAGCATATCCAGAGGTGTCTCGACTAAGTCCAGGGGTTTTGAATCCTGGTGACATCATTCCTCCGGAAAATACTTTTGGGCGAACTTCATTGGGTCGCCATACGTCTCTTTCTTGCACCCGGTCAGAACCGCGAGCGAGAGCACTGTCGTCGTGAGAGCCAGTAGCGTTTTCATCAGTTGATTTTCCTTGGTTTTTGTTTCCCGTTAAACATCTAGGAGGACTCGTTCCACTGTTCTGACAGGTTCCGTATTTTTTTAGTGAAGAAATTTTTCCGTCCACTGGTGTCTTTACACGAATCCTCCATTATTCCATAAGAATCATGTAAATCCTGTTAATCCTGTCATAAACGAGATTTACTTTGTCAGTTGCCATTCTTGTAGACCTTTCGGCAGGAACGAATCTCCGCGTTCCCTGCGCCTCTGTGTGAGAATAGCCAACCCAATGGTGGTTCCGTCCTGTGTTCTTCGGCTTGCGGGATTTCATGTCGGAACGTTCCGACGTGAAATCCCGCAAACGTGCCCAAAGTCATTCTACCTTCGTTCTCAAATGAGATTTCCATGCGTAGGAAACTCGATGTTGGATTCAAAACGAGGTAATTGCAAAAGCCCGGCCGCGACAAGCGCGGCCCTCCCGTATCTTTGCAAAACGTAAAGATTTGACGGTCTTCGGGAGGGACGGGCTTGTCCCGTCCGTAGTCGTGAAGGTTTTGCAATTACTTCAAACGAAAAAAGACAGTATCATGCCTATATGATATGATGGCAGTTGACTTATTTGGATTACCTCGTTCGGACTTCAACTCAATGTGAGATTTCACTTCGGAACGGTGTGGTGATTGAATGGTTCTGGAAGGCTTCAGTACGTCACGCGCCGAGGCGGCGCGGGTACATTGCGCGCCGGGCCGAACAACAAGTAACCACCCAGACAACAATCAACCGCCAGAAACGATCAACCGCCCCAAAACAAGCAATCGCCCCCAAGTAATCGCCCCAAAACACGTAACCGTCTGGTAAGAAACAACTGAACGGGGATGCTGTCAGAATCGGATGCCGACCATTCCTTTCATTCTGTTGGTCCGCATGACTTCTGTTGGTCCGCATGGCATGAATGGCTGGGCCGACAGGCACGAGCGCCTGTTTGTTCGAGAACTTCTGTTGGTTCGCATGACATGAATGGCTGGACCGACAGGAGACGTTCATTTTAGAATCCGAGAATTGCTCATCTTAAAACATGAAAATTACAATCTAAAACCGAGAATTACAATGTATCCAACCCGTCTTGACGCATGGAAAATGTACAGGGACGATAACAATCGCTCCCTTCCGCCCCCCCGTGGTTTTGAACTGGCCAGGAGGAGGGCCGAGGCCGGTGACTACGTTGCCATGCTGGCGATGCACATGGTCTATCGATGGGGGGTGGATGGTTTCAGCCGGGATCTTGAGACCTCCGACGAATGGCTGCGGCGGTCGAATGCACGGTGCCTGGAACTGGCGGAAGCGGGGGATCCCGATGCGATGTCCACATGGGCGAGCTTGTTGCTGGCGGGGGTGTGGAAGGTCCCGCAGGACGAGGCGGCGGGTGTGCGGTGGTTCTTCCGCGCCGCCGAGGCGGGGGACGGGGATGCCCTGCGGAAATGCGCGGGGTTCCTCCTCTACGGGAAGCATGGCGTTTCGGTCGACGACGCGGCGGCGGTTGCGCTGTGCCGCAGGGCCGTCGGGCCCGACGTCGAGGCGAGCAAGGACGGCTTGTCCATGCGGCGTCTCGCCTGCTGTCACCACTTCGGCGTCGGAACGGAACAGGACGAGGAGGAGGCGTTCCGCTGGCTCGCGCGGTCGGCGCGTGCCTGGAACGACGACGACACCCTCTACGCCGTCGGCGGCGAATACGAGCGGCGCGGCGACGACGCGAACGCCCTCCGCTTCTACCGATTTGCGGCAGATTGCGGGCACGCCGCCGCCCTGAAGGTCGCCGCCCTGTGGCTCTACAGCGGGCGCGGCGCGCGGCGTGACCTGAAAGCGGCGCGGGCGTACGCGCTTGAGTTGGCGAACGAGGAGGGCGACGACGACGGCGCCAAGCTCTACTACGTCATCAGGGACGAACAGAAGCACGGTCCCGTCGAGCGGCGCCTGCGGGGCATCCCGCTCGATCCGCCCCCACCCCTCCACTACGTGTGGCTTTGAATGGCACTGACGAAAAGGACGACATCGACCATGAAATTCATCCGCTACGGAATCCTCAAGGCGTTCGACCATCCGACCTGGGACGACGATCCGAACGACGACCACGCGCCGCCGCGCCGCTACGGCTTCTATGCCTTCCCCTACGCCTTCCATGACGGGTTCTACATGTTCCGCAAGCCCGCGAGCGACCCGGACTCCATCATGCAGTACGTGCGCGACGAACAGGGCCGCAAGATCACCGGCCGCGCGATCAAGAACTACCTGAAGGAATACGACCTCGACGACGACGAGGACGTTGAAGACAGGAACTACCGGCACAAGACCGACGGGGAGACGTTCCTCGGCCAGCATCCCGACAAGTGGCTGCGCCGGCACGGCTACCCGACGGTCCGCGGGTGCGACGAGGACCGTCCCTCCTGGGTCATGGTCATGAAGGACGCGGACAACCCGCCCTACCTTCTTCCGAACGGAAAGCTGTCCGAGGAGGGGACGTCCCTCCTCGATTCCTCCGGCGCGCGCATCGAAGCCCGCGCATTCTTCGAGCGCGTCTGGCGTCCGATCGACTTCGCCCCCCGCTACCGTGCCTGGTGGATTCCGACGCGCCCCGAGCATCTGAAGGACGATGGCATCGTCGACTTCTACCATCGCGACGACCCGCGCTGGCGTGCGTACCTCTGTAGCTGGGGCGACGAGGAGAAGGTGAAGAGGAACCACGCCTTCGTGATCGCCCGCCTCGCGCGGATGGGTATCGCGCTGGAACGGCTCTACGCCTGGCCGGTCTACGACGAGGGCGACGACGTCTACCTCACGACCTACAAGAAGCCGCACGTCTTCGACTATCGCGGCAACCTGTGGCACCACCTGGACAAGTACCTGCGCCCCGGCGAGGCGCTGTGCCGCGCGCGCAACTGGGTCTACACCTCGACGGCGGCGTTCGAGCGCGCCCTGCGGAAAGTCGATCCCAAGCAGTTCCGCGTCCACACACGCACGCAACATGCGCCGAACCTCGCCACCGGCGGGCCGCAGTTCATGCAGCCGACGTTCGACACCGACCGGCACAGCGAGGTCTACCTCGACGCGGAGGGCGTCAAGCTCGTCACCTGACAACCGCAGATGCCCAATTGACAAGCCGCCGTTTTTTTGGTTAACTGTGCGGCTCAACGCGGAGTCGGCTGGCAAGGTCGGTTCCCCGTGCCCAAAGGGTTTTGGGCGCGTCATTCGGACAAATTCCCCCGCAGGGGGCACAAAGCCACAGAAACAAGGAACATCAGATGCTGCAGAAAAGCACCCGTCCCGCGAACCCCGGCGACAACCGCAAGTGGTTCCTCGTGGACGCGAAGGATCAGGTTCTCGGCCGCCTGGCGGTCGTGGTCGCCAACAAGCTCCGCGCGAAGGACACGCCCGCGTTCGACCCGTCGGTCGATGCCGGCGCCTTCGTCATCGTCACCAACGCCGCGCAGGTGAAGCTCACCGGCAAGAAGGAAGAGCAGAAGGAATACCAGCGCTACTCCGGCTACCGGGATGGCCTGAAGCGGTTCTCCGCCGCCGAAATGCGCGCCAAGCACCCGGACCGCATGATCAAGGAAGCCGTCTGGGGCATGCTCCCGAAGAACACGATCGCGCGCAAGATGATGACGCGCGTCAAGGTCTTCGTGGGTGAGGCCGACGCGGGCATGCTCAAGTCCCAGAAGCCCGAAACGATCACGCTCTAAGGAGATTTCGAGAAATGGCTACGAAGAAGGTTATTTCCAGCGGAACCGGTCGTCGGAAGACCGCCTGCGCGCATGTCATGCTCGTCCCGGGCGAGGGGAAGTGGACCGTCAACAAGGTCGCCCTTGAGGCGTACATCACCTCCGAGGCGCTGCGCGACTACCTCAAGCAGCCCGTCGCGATCAGCGGCTTCGACCTCTCCAAGATCGACGTCGTTGCGTTCGCCAAGGGCGGCGGCTGCTCCGGCCAGGCCGGCGCGATCCGCCACGGCCTCGCCCGCGCCATCGAGGCGGCGGGCGCCAGGGTCACGGTCCCGGCCGCGAACGGCGCGCCCGAGCGCGAGGAGTCGGAGTACCGCGCGGCCCTCAAGAAGGCCGGCTGCCTGACGCGCGACAGCCGCATGAAGGAGCGCAAGAAACCCGGCCAGCCGGGTGCCCGCAAGCGCTTCCAGTTCTCGAAGCGTTAACCGCATTCGTCGGTGGGCCGGTTTGGCCACCGCAGCACGA
>CAKULR010000102.1 GCA_934667295.1 uncultured Kiritimatiellota bacterium | reverse complement strand
GGGGTCCTTCATCCGGGCGAACATCGCGCGGAACTCGGCCACCGTGCGCCGCACGGCCGCCTCGGCGTTGACGCGCCGCTCGCGGATCAGGCGCTCGACCGACCGGCAGAGGGATTCGTCGTCCAGGATCTCAAGGTGGTTCGCGAAGACGGCGGCGGCGTTCCCGCCCCGCGCGCCCAGCTGGGCCACGAGCGCCCCGATCTGCGCGCGCGTCTGGGCGCGCGCCGTGCCGTAGCGGGCGACCTCCGCCTCCACGCGGTCGGGCGCGATCTCGTATTCGGGGACGTTCTGGACGTCGTCGGGACGGTGTACGAAGACCGGTCCTGCGGCAAAGCCGCGGGAAACGGCGATTCCGGTGACGGTGACCATCGCGGGCTTGGCCCCGCCTCTCTCTCCCTGTCCGCCCACGCGCGCTACTGCTCGTCCGGGATGTCGAACTTCCGCTGCACAAGCGCCTCAAGCTCGTCGAGGACCTCCCGCGCCTGCGGGCCCGTCGCCGTGACGACGAGCTTCGTGCCGCACGTCGCCTCCAGCGTCATGAGCGCCATGATGGACTTCCCGCTCACCACGTTCCCGTCCTTCTCCACTTCCACATCCGCGTCGAAGCGCGACGCGATCTTCGCGAAAAGACCCGCCGGCCGCACGTGGAGGCCGTATTTGTTGATCAGGACAAGGTTCCTGGTTTCCTTCTGGTCAGCCATTTGGATGTTTCTCCTTCAAAGTTTCCCCTCGGCGCGGGCGCAGAGCTGCGCATCCAGCGCCTTCACGGCGTCGTGTCCGGCGGCGAGCAGCTTGTACTGCTGCGCGGCCGTCTCGACGAGGTTGACGAGATCGCGTCCGGCCGCGACCGGGATCGTGATCTGGGGCACCTCCACGCCGAGGATCGTGCGCGTTTGGCGCTCCTCCCCGGTGCGGTCCAGCTCGCCCTCGGTCTCCTTCATGCTCTTGAGGGTGACCACGAGGTCGAGTTCCTTTTCCGCGCGCACGGCGGTGACGCCGAACACGCTGGGCACGTGGATGATCCCGATGCCCCGGATCTCCATGTAGTTGCGCGTGGCCGGCGAGGCCGTCGCGAACAGCCGGTTCGCGGCCACGTCCTTGCGCAGGCACGTGAGGTCGTCCGCCACCAGCGCGTTGCCGTGCTTGATGAGCCCGAGGGCCGTTTCGCTCTTGCCGAGCCCCGGCGCGCCTTCGAGCATCACGCCGAGGCCCGCCACCTCCACGGTCGTCCCGTAGAGGCGCCTCTTCGGCGCGCGCAGCTTCTCCAGCACGAACGCCGCCTGGTGGAAGAAGATGCGCGTCAGGAGCTCCGTGCGGCACACGACCACGCCCGCCGACTCCGCCAGCGAGGCGAGGACGGCGGGCACCTCGATGCCGCACGCGAAGATGAGGCAGTAGGCCCCACGGTCGAAGAGCGCCTTCACGCGCGCGAGGCGCACGTCGGGCGCGAGGCTGTCGAGGTAGGCCTGCTCGGCCTGCCCGATCACCTGGATGCGGCGCCAGGCGAAGAAGCCGTAGAACCCCGTGAGGGCGAGGCCGGGCCGGTTGCACATCGGTTCAAGCACCGTGTGCTCCAGCCCCGCTCCGCCCACGACGACCTCCATGCGCAGACGTTCGGCCCCCTCCGCGACGAACTCGCGGAGGGTGAACGTCGGGGCGCCGGGGATCTGTTCCACGGGGTCCATGCGTCGTCTCAGTTGCGCGGCGAATCGGCGCGCGCGGCGCGCACGCTGCCCTTGCGCGCCTTCACGCGCATCCGGAGCAGCTGGCGCTCGGCGCGGGCGGCGGCGGCGTCGATCACGCTCTTGCCGCTCTCGCTGAACTCCTTCGCGCCCACGGCCACCTCGCCGAGGCGGTTCGCCACGACTTCGGCCATATACATGTGCTTCTTCACGTCGACGTCGATCACGATCGCGATCTTCGTCACCTTCGGAAAGGCAACCTGAAGCTTCTCCATGCGCTTCTGCGCGTATTCCTTGAGCGACTCGATCTTCACGTCGCTGTGGCGCATCGTCACTTCTATGGACATGTGTACCTCCTTGTTCCTTATTTTGTTGTGTTGTGAAATGTCACATCCTGAAGTCCTCGCCCAGGTAGAGGCGGCGGGCGTTCTCGTCCTTCACCAGCTTCTCGCTCGACCCCTCGCAGAGGAGGCGCCCGTCGTAGACGAGGTAGGCGCGGTCCACCACGTTCAACGTCTCGCGCACGTTGTGGTCCGTGATGATGATGCCGAGGCCCTGGTTCTTCAGCCCGCGCACGATCTCCTGGATGTCGTGGACGGCGAGCGGGTCGACGCCCGCGAACGGCTCGTCGAGCATGAGGATCGACGGACGGCGCACGAGCGCGCGCGCGATCTCCAGCTTGCGCCGCTCGCCGCCGGAGAGCGTGTAGGCGGGCTGCTTCGCCACCTTCATCAGGTCGAGCGAGGCCAGCAGCTCCTCGCAGCGCGCCTTGCGGTCCGCGCGGCCCATCTTCAGCGTTTCGAGGATGGCCATCACGTTGTCCCACACGCTCAGCTTGCGGAAGATGCTCGCCTCCTGCGCGAGGTAGCCGAGGCCCCGGCGCGCGCGCATGAACACCGGGAGGCGCGTCAGGTCCTGCCCCCGGAACTTCACCGTGCCGCGATTCGGGCGCACGAGCCCCACGATCATGTAGAAGGTCGTCGTCTTGCCCGCGCCGTTCGGCCCGAGCAGGCCCACGATCTCGCCACAGCGCACCTGCATCGACATGCCGTTCACCACCGTGCGGTCGCCGTAGATCTTCACAAGGCCGTCCGCCACGAGATCCGGCGCCGTCGGCAGTCCGTCGGACACGGCCGGAGATGCCGCGACCCGGGCCGCGCCCGCCGCGTTCTCGCTGGCCATCTCGGCCATCGCCTTCATCACAGGATCGTCCATCGCCCGCGCCTCACTCGTCCTTGGACTTCTTCGCGCCGCCCGGGTTGAACAGGTCCTTCGGGTTGTTCGCCCCCTTCAGGCCCGGCAGCGTGATCACCGACTTCTCGACCGTCGCGAGGCCCGAATCGATCCAGTACGTGATGCGCAGCCCGCGCACCTCGCTCGCGTCCCCCGGCTTCCCGCCCGCGTCGCGCAGCCACGCCGGGTTCCGCTCGTCGCCGTACATCACGATCCGCGACGCCGCCTTCGTGTAGACGGCCTTCGCGCACCACGCCGACTTGTCCTCGTTCGTGATGGCCACGTTGCCGAGCGCCACGAGGCGCTTCATGTCGTTCGTCCCGTCCAGGAACACGAACAGACGCTCCGCGTGCATCTGGTACTGTTCGTCGTCGACGGCGACGTTGCGGTCGAAGAGGATCACGCCCTCCTTGCGGTCGTAGTCCGTGCGGTCCGCCGTAATCACCGCCGGGCGTCCCGTCAGCTCCTTCTTCTCCTTCCGCGTCCCGGCTTTCTGCCCGGAGACGACCGGCACCTCCGTCACGTCCTTTCCGGGATCCTGCGCCACCAGTTTCTTCGGCGCCGGGCGCTCGTCCGGGTCCGGATTCGCAAGGTATGCCGCCCGCTTCTCCGCACGCGCCGCCTTCGCCTCGGCCTGTTCGCGCGCGGCCTTCTCCGCCGCCACCTGCTCGCGCAGACGCTTCAGCTCGGCCTCCTTCGCGGCCTTTTCGGCCGCCGCTTTCCGTTCGGTCTCCTCCCTCACCCGGCGTTCCGCCGCCGCCTGCTCCGCTGCGGCCTCCTTCGCGGCCCGTTCCGCTGCGGCCTTCTCGGCGGCCTCCTTCGCGGCCCGTTCCGCTGCGGCCTTCCGTTCGGCCTCCGCTTTCCGCTCGGCTTCCTCCTTCGCCCGCTGTTCGGCCTCGGCCTTCGCCTTGGCCTCCTGGAACCGCCGCTCGACGTCGGCCTTTGCCGCCGCCTCCACGTCGGCCGCCGGTTTCGGGGCCGCCGCAGGCTTCGGAGCCGCCGTCGGCTGGGGGGCCGGGGCCGCCGCCTTCTTCTGCGCGGGACGGCGCAGCATCACGTCGTCCGGGTTCAGCAACTCGGACAGGTCGGCGGCCCCCCATGCGACAGGCACCAGCAGGGCGGACAACGCCGCGACAATGGACAAACGCATCTTCACTTCAGAAAACTCCCTCGATCAAATCCGGTGTGGCCGGTACGGATCTCCGACTGCGAAAAAATCTTGATGAACTCGCGCTCCAGGGAGAAGTAGATTCCCCGCCCCTTCACGGAGGAGTCGCCGTAGACCATCTGCGCCGCCCCCTCGACCCAGCCGCTCTTCGTCTTGCGGTCCACCACGCAGCTCTCCGCGTCCAGCGACGCGAAGAGCGAACCGTCCTCCTTGAACTGCTCCACGCGCACCTTCTCGCCCCAGACGAATCCCGTATCCTGGAAGACATGCGCCCGCCGCGCCGTGACGCGGCTCTTCACCTGTCCGTTCGGGAACGTCTCAAGCGGAATCTGCACGTTCTCGGCCGGCGCCTCCAGCTTCTTCACGCACTCCGCGTACGCGGCCCGGAGGCGCATCACGTCCGAGTCGTCCCCGCGCTCCTCCAGCCATTTCGCGCTGGAGAACGCCGTCGCGGTCCACGCGGCGAAGAGGCAGATGATGGAAAGGAGAAACTTCAATGTCGTGCCCGGTGTCTTCTTGGTCTTCGGTCTTTCGTTACGGAACGGGGGATATCTCAATGGTCAGGATGGTGGTGTCCGGCGCAGCATTCGTCCAACTCGCCGTCGGCGGCGTTGACGACCTCGTGAATGGCGAGAAGCCGCGTCCAGAGCGCTTTCACGTCGTGGAAGGGAATGGCGTTCGCCGCATCTGACAGGGCCTTCTTCGGATTGACGTGCGTTTCCATGAACACGCCGTCCACGCCCGTCGCCACCGCCGCGCGCGCGAGCGCCGGCGCGAACCGCCCGTCGCCGCCCGACCCCGTGCCGAGCCCGCCCGGACGCTGCACCGAGTGCGTCGCGTCGAAGACGACCGGATAGCCCATCTCGCGCATGATCAGGAGCGAACGCATGTCCGCCACGAGGTTCCGGTATCCGAAGCTCGCGCCCCGTTCGCAGAGGACGATGCGGCGGTTGCCCGTCGACTCGATCTTCCGGATGACATTCACCATGTCCTCCGGGGCCATGAACTGCCCCTTCTTCACGTTCACCACGGCCCCCGTCTCGCCCGCCGCCACCACGAGGTCCGTCTGGCGCGCGAGGAACGCGGGGATCTGGAGGACATCGCAGACCTCCGCCACGCGTGCGCACTGCCACGGCTCGTGGACGTCGGTCAGCACCGGCACCTCGAACTTCTCGCGGATCTCCGCGAGGATGTCCAGCCCCTCGTCGATCCCGGGCCCCCGGAACGCCTCCACGCTCGTGCGGTTCGCCTTGTCGAAGCTCGCCTTGAAGACATAGTTCACCGAGAGGTCGTTCGCGACCTCCACGAGGCGCGCCGCGAGGTCGAGCGCCATCTTCCGGCTCTCGATCACGCACGGCCCGGCAATGAACGTCAGGGAGCCGTCGCCGAAGGCAACGCCCCGATCCACGTCGATTTTACGGATCTTCATGTTGAAAGTCTAGTTCCCTTTGCATGGCTAGTATACCATACCACGGGCTTTCATCAAAGCCTCGATTCGCACGGCATCTTCGGGCGTATCGACGCCCACGCCCTCGTCGTCCGTGCGGATGCAGGCGATCTTCGCGCCCATCCAGAGCGCCCGGAGCTGCTCAAGCTTCTCCGTTTTCTCCAAATCACACGGTTTTTCGGCGATATAGCGTTTCAGGAAACCGCCCCGGTAGGCATAGATGCCGAGATGGCGCACGTAGAGGCCCGTCGCGTAGTCCTCCGGCGTGTCGCGGCTGGCGGGAATCGTGGCGCGGGAGAAGTAGAGCGCGCCGTCGTCGCGGTCGAGGACGACCTTCACGACGGTCTTCGCGCGGAGGTCCTGTTCGGTGCGGATAGGCGTGACGGCGGTGGCCATGTCCCACTTCCCGCCCGGCTCCCGGAGGCGCGCGACGAGGGCGTCGATGAGGGCGGGGGCGATGAGCGGTTCGTCGCCCTGGATGTTCACGAGGATGTCGTCGTCCGCGAAGTCCCCGGCCGCACAGGCGATGCGGTCCGTCCCGCTCGGCAGGTCGCTCGGCGTCATCACGGCCCTGCCGCCATGCGCCGCCACGGCGTCCGCGATGCGCGCGTCGTCC
>CAKULR010000101.1 GCA_934667295.1 uncultured Kiritimatiellota bacterium | reverse complement strand
GTCCGAGACGGCGAGATAGTGGCGCGTGTCGCTCTTGAACACGGTGCCGTTGACGGTGCCGATCACGACCGGGCCCTCGGGATGTTCGGCGCGCCAGGCGCGGATCTGGTCGCCCGACCAGCGGATGAAGTCGCCGCTCGCGGCGAAGGGCGCGAGGTAGGCCGCCCATGCCGCCGAGGGCGGGACGATGAAGGTGATGGAGTCGATGCCCGGCCCCGTGAACACATTCACCGCGTCCTCCGTGAAGTTCGGCGGATAGCCGGTGAACTCCACGCGCCGGAGACGGGGGAAGCTGGTGAAGGCCTCCTTCCCCACCGTGTTGTCGGCGGCAAGGCCGAGAACGAGGTTCGTCGGGTTCGTCATCCAGCCGCAGCATCCAACCGGCAGGTTCTTGACGGAGCGCGTTTCCGCACCGAGCTGGATGTCGAAGTAGCCCGGATCGGTTCCACTGACGCCATACGAACCGATTGACTCGACAACGGGAAGATGGAGGACGCCGTCGTACTTGCGGTTACTCATGCCGTTGCCGCCGATGTCCGTGACGGAGAGGAAACTGTCCGCCGTGAACGTGCCGGCCTGGTCGGCGATGCTGCCGTTGCGTGCCGCCGCGAGCGCCCAGCTGTCGATGCGCGTGGCCTTGGGGACGCGGAGGGTCCAGCGTAACGTCTCCTTCGTGCGCGGAATGAGCTTTTCCTTGAGCTTCCCCGTGAGGTTCGGTTCGTCCACGGTGATGGAGGTGTAGTCCGCGAAGCACTCGTCGATGGACGCGCCGTCGGCGTCGACCTGGAAGCCCGCGAACCAGGCCTCGAAGTCGCCGGTGAGCGTGCCGGGCGTGACGACGGCGGTGGCGGTGCCCTTCGCCGCATCGCCGCCGAGGGCCCTCTGGGCGATCTTCGTGATCGTGTAGGTCTCCGTCTCGTCCGCGCCGAAGACGGTGCCGCGCAGGTCGAGGGTGGGGGCGCTCGCGGGGTCGGTGAGGTAGGCGTTCGCGGCGGTGCCCGCACAGGCGATCCGCAGGGTGCGGGCGTCGGCGTCCACGACGTCCACGGCAAGGGCCCAGGTTGTGCCGTTCGTGATGCAGGCCCGGCTTGGGTACGGGTTGTCCGCCGCGTCCGCCGCGAAGTAGCGCCAGGTCTGCGCGTCCTCCGCCCACGCCGTGGAGGCGAGGAGAAGAAATCCGCCGAGGGTCCGTGCGCCGCTGCCAAGAAGTTTCTTCATGTCCTGTCCTTTCGAAAGATGTGCCAGAGTGGCATTCAGTATACATCATTACCCCCCCCCCCCCTGTCAAGGGCGGTTTCCGGGATGCGCGGAAATTTTTTCCGTCGATTTCCCGTCCGCATTCCGTCCCGATTATTGTACAATAGAAGCTTCCAAACAACGATGGAGTTGAAGCTGGAGGTTACGGAATGTCAGACAGTCTGAATGTGAAGCCGGCCGGGTCGTGCCGGTGGGACGCGGCGAGCCTGGGCGAGATCATGCTGCGGCTCGATCCCGGCGACGGGCGCATCCACACCGCGCGCGCGTTCAGGGTGTGGGAGGGCGGCGGCGAGTACAACGTCGTGCGCGGGCTGCGGCGCTGCTTCGGGCTGCGGACGACGGCGGTGACGGCGTTTGCGGACAACCCCGTGGGGCGGCTCGTGGAGGACTTCATGCTCCAGGGCGGCGTGGACGTGAGCCATGTCCGCTGGACGCCGTTCGACGGCATCGGGCGGACGGTGCGCAACGGCCTCAACTTCGTCGAGCGCGGCTTCGGCTGCCGGGGCGCGCGTTCCTGCGCGGACCGCGGCCTCACCGCCGTCTCGCAGCTGAAGCCGGGCGACATCGACTGGGACGCGCTCTTCGGCCGGGAGGGCGTGCGCTGGTTCCACACGGGCGGCATCTTCGCCGCGCTCTCCGAGACGACGGCCGAGGTCGCCATCGAGGCCCTGAAGGCCGCGAAGCGGCACGGCACCGTGACCTCCTACGACCTCAACTACCGCGCGTCGCTCTGGAAGTCCATCGGCGGACAGGCGAAGGCCCAGGCGGTGAACCGCGAGATCGCGAAGTACGTGGACGTGATGATCGGCAACGAGGAGGACTTCACCGCCGCGCTCGGCATCGCGGTGGAGGGCGTGGACGCGAACCTGACGACGCTCCCCGTGGAGGGCTTCGGCCGCATGATCGAGAAGGCCGTCGCGCTCTACCCGAACTTCAAGGCCGTCGCGACGACGCTGCGCGGCGTCAAGTCGGCGACGGTGAACGACTGGAGCGCGCTCTGCTGGTACAGGGGAAAACTCCACCAGGCGGTGGCGCGTCCGGGACTGGAGGTCTACGACCGCGTGGGCGGCGGCGACTCCTTCGCCTCGGGCCTCATCTACGGCTTCATGGCCTTCGACGACGCGGAGAAGGCCGTCAACTACGGCGCCGCGCATGGCGCGCTCGCGATGACGACGCCGGGCGACACGTCGATGGCGACGAAGGCGGACGTGGAGAAGCTGGTGGGGGGCGGCTCGGCCCGCGTCGACCGGTAGGGACCGATGAAGATTTCAGCGAAAGCCCGCTACGGTCTGCGGATCCTCCTCGACGTGGCGCTCCACGAGACGCACGCGCGCCCGCGCACGATCAAGGAGATTTCGGACGCACAGGGGATCTCCGAGAAGTTCATCAGCCGCATCGTCGTGCCGCTGCGCAAAGAGGGGATGATCAAGTCGGAACGCGGCAAGCTCGGCGGGTTCCGCCTCGCGGCGGCGCCGAGCGACATCACGCTTCTCGCCGTCATCGAGACGCTGCAGGGCCCGATTTCGCTCGTGGACTGCGTGGCGGACAAGGCGAGCTGCGGGAGGTCCGGCACCTGCGTCGCGCGTTCGGTGTGGACGGACGTCAACACCGCCGTGCGCGCGGCGCTGCGGGGCATGACGCTTGAAACCGTGCTGGAGCGCGTGCGGGGCGGCACGGCGGTGCCGACGGCGCTGGCCGAGTATTCCATTTGAACGTGAAGGGGACAACGGACAGGATGAAGATCGCGGTTGGACTTTCCGGTGGCGTCGATTCGAGCGTGGCGGCGCTCCTCCTGAAGGAGCAGGGCCACGAGGTCGTGGGCGTCACGATGAAGCTCTGGAGCGGCGCGTACCGGGGCGGCACGCGCGATGCGTGCTACGGTCCGGGCGAGGCGGAGGACATCGACCGCGCGCGCGGCCTCGTCGAATCGCTCGGCATCGCCTACCGCGTCTTCGACTGTTCGGCGGCCTACGAGCGCGCGATCGTGGGATATTTCCGCGAGACGACGCTCGGCGGGCGCACGCCGAACCCGTGCGTGATGTGCAACGCGGCGATGAAGTTCGGCCTGCTGCCGCAGCTCGCGCGCGAGGCGGGGGTGGCGTTCGACCGGTTCGCGACGGGGCACTACGCGCGGATCGTCGAGAGGGGCGGACGCTTCGCCGTGCGGCGCGCGGCGGACGAAAAGAAGGACCAGAGCTATTTCCTCTACCGCCTCTCGCAGGAGCAGCTGGCGGGCGTCCTCTTCCCGCTCGGGGAGCTGACGAAGGGCGAGGTGCGGCAGATCGCCGCCGCGCACGGGCTCGCGGCGGCGGACAAGGCCGACTCGCAGGACTTCTACTCCGGCGAGAAGGACGAGCTCATCGGCGCGCCGCCGAAGACGGGCGAGATCGTCGACCTCGCGGGGCGCGTCCTCGGGACGCATGCGGGGTACTGGAACTTCACGGTCGGGCAGCGGAAGGGGCTGGGCGCGTTCGGGCCGGATCCGCTCTACGTGGTGCGCCTCGACGCCTGCCGCAACCGCGTCGTCGTGGGGCGGCGCGCGGAGGCGTTCGTGAAGGCGTTCACGGTGGCAGACCTCCACTGGATGGCGCAGGCGCCGACCGGGGCGCCGCTCGCCGCGCGGGTGAAGGTGCGCTCGACGGGGGACCCGCTCGGGCCGGTCGTCTTCGAGAAGGGCGTGTGCCGGGTGGAGGGGGAAGGGCTCTTCGGCGTGGCGCCGGGGCAGTCCGCCGTCTTTTACGATGAAACGGGAACCATTCAGTGTGGAGGCGTGATCGCATGACGCGACAAGAGGAGATCCGAAAGCTGGCGGCGGAGCGGAAGGCCGTCATTCTTGCGCACAACTACACGCGGGGCGAGGTGCAGGACGTGGCCGACTACACGGGCGACTCGCTGGAGCTCGCGCGCAAGGCGGCGACGGTGGAGGCGGAGGTGATCGTCTTCTGCGGCGTGTACTTCATGGCCGAGACGGCGGCGATCCTGAACCCGGGAAAGACGGTGCTCATCCCGGAGCCGTCCGCCGGCTGCCCGATGGCGGACATGATCACGGGGGAGCAGGTGCGCGCGCTCAAGGCGCGGCATCCCGGCGCGAAGGCCGTCTGTTACGTGAACTCCACCGCCGAGGTGAAGGCCGAGTGCGACATGTGCGTGACGAGCGGCAACGCCGAGCGCGTGATGCGCACGTTCGGGCCAGACGAGCAGATCCTCTTCGTGCCCGACCAGCACCTCGGCGGACACATCGCCGGGCTCCTGGGGCGCACGTACACGCTGTGGCCGGGCTACTGCCCGACGCACCAGATGATCACGGTGAAGGGCATCGAGGCGGCGCGCGCCCTCCATCCGGGGGCGCCGGTGCTCGTCCATCCGGAATGCCCGAAGGACGTGCGCGCGGCGGCGGACCATGCGCTCTCGACGGGCGGCATGTGCGCGTTCGCGCGCGGGAGCGCGGCGCGGGAGATCGTCGTCGGCACCGAGACGGGCATCCTGCACCGCCTCCGCCGGGAGAACCCGGGCAAGGCGTTCTACCCGGTCGCCGAGCGCATGGTGTGCCCGAACATGAAGAAGACGACGCTCGACAACCTCGCCGAATGCCTGCGCGAGATGAAGACCGTCGTCACCGTGCCCGAACCCGTCGCCACGCGCGCGCGGCGGACCGTGGAGGCGATGCTCGCCATTCCCTGAACAAACAGAGAGGACGAACCGACATGGCATTCAACCACCTCGCGCTTGACACGGGGCTTTTCCGGGGACTCTCCGCCACGGAGATCGACGCGCTCATGATGCGCCTCAACGGCGTGAAGAAGACGTACCGGAAGGGGGAGACGGTCGTCCACGCGGGCTTCCGGGCCGACCGGCTCATGCTCGTGGTGGCGGGGCACCTGCACGTGTACGAGCAGATGTCCGACGACCGGCCGGTGCTGGTGCGCGAGATCGGCGTGGGGGAGGTGCTGGGGCTCTGGATCCTGCACGTGCCCGAAATCGGGTGCTGGCCGGGAACGGTCGTGGCGGTGGAGAACTGCGCGCTCGTCTCGCTCGACATGGCGCGCGCGCGCGCGCTGTTCCAGAACCGGCACGAGGCGACGCACGTCGCCGTGCAGCTGTCGGTCAACGCCGCGCAGCTGCTCTCGCGCGAACTCTTCTCGACGTGGCGCAAGCTCGCGGTGATGGACGCCCAGACGATCGAGGCGCGCGTCAAGATCTTCCTTTCCGAACTCAACAACGAGAGCGGCAACACGGGCGAGGTGACGGTGCCGTTCAACCGCGAGCGGATGGCCGAATACTTCGGGGTGACGCGCCCGTCGCTCTCCCGCACGCTCTGCCAGATGCGCGACCGGGGCCTGCTCACGTGGGAAAAACGCCACTTCCGCCTCGCGTTCTGAGCGTGTTCCCCCGTCGCGCGATTTCCCTAAAATGTCCCCTTTACCCGCCCAGTGGGTTGTGGTATACTACTGCCAATCAGCGGACCGTAGCGCAGCCTGGTAGCGCGTTTGCTTGGGGTGCAAAAGGTCACGAGTTCAAATCTCGTCGGTCCGACCATTCAAAACAAGCGGGAATGCTTGGAAAGCATCGCGAAATTGCCGTTTCGCGCCGAATCGCCAAAAGGGTCCGTTCCGCCCTTTAGGGCACATTAGGGCACATTATGGCACGTCCGACGAAGAGGAACGACTACCGCAGGCCGCGAGGCTCGGTCTACGACAACAACGGGTATTGGTACATCGACGTCCGGCTCCCCGGCGAGGCGAAGCGGCGCAAGCGCCCGCTCTGCGCGCCCGGAAGCGACAGGGCGATGCGCAGCGACCGCCCGAGGGAGATGGCGGTGGAGGCGGCGCACCGCCTCTGGGAGGAGGCGACGCGCCAGCGGAGGACGGCCCCGGCGGGCGGCACGGTCTCCGACGTCTGTGCCGCGTACCTCCGGCACGCGCACGTGTACTACCGGGGCGGGCCCGAGGTGTCCACC
>CAKULR010000100.1 GCA_934667295.1 uncultured Kiritimatiellota bacterium | reverse complement strand
CGCCCGAGGCGGACGCGGACGGGAACGAGCCGCCGCGCGTCGCGAACCCGACGCTCGTCCTCTACTACATGCAGTACTTCCTGCGGAACCACAAACCCCATCCGGAACTCGTGGACCGCAATCTGCGGACGGACTACATGAAGATCCGCCACGTCATCACCGAAGGGCGGAAGATCAACGGCAACTTCCACCGCCTGGAAGATGTCATCGCCCGCCTCGGCGCGACGGCGACGCTGCAGGATTCCTTCCAGGCGAAGGAACTGGGCATCGCGGACAACTTCATTTCGTTCCTCTTCTACAATGGGCTCGTCACGGTGACGGGCGAACGCCTTGGGCGCTCGAAGCTCGGCATCCCGAACCTAACGGTCGGCGAGTTCATGCACGACTTCGTGCCGAAGGCGTACCGGGACCTGAACGGCATCGACCCGCGCGTCTTCGACATCGCGAACGGTATGGCGGACTTTGCGGAGACAGGTGATTGGCGCGGGGCGCTGGACACGGCCTGTGGCGTCGTCTCGCGCTACTGGAAGGTGCGCGACGCCATCGAGGGCGAGCGCGTCGTGCAGACCGCGCTCTGCTCGCTCCTCTACGTGGGGCACGGCCCGTACATCGTCCACCACGAGCGGGAGTCGGCGGGCGGGTTCATCGACATCGCCTTCGAGCCGCAGCTGAACCGCTGGCCCGAGATCGGCCACGCCGCGCTCGTCGAGCTGAAGTACCTGAAGAAGGGCGTGGGGGCCCCCGCGAAGACGGGAGGGACGGCCTCCGTGCCGTCCGCGGACGCGACGGAGCGCGTCCCTCCCGAAACGGCGAATGGTGTCCCGCGCGAGACATTGGACGCGATCCGGGCTGGGGCCATCGCCCAGCTGGACCGCTACGCGGCCGACCACGACCTCGCCCGCGCCTGGAACCTGCGCGAGCAGGGCGGCACGGTCACGCTCCACCGCATCGTCCTCGTCTTCCACGGCGGAGACGTCGCGCTCTGCGAAGAGGTCTGACGGTACTCTTGGACGTGGGGAACGCGGGGAAATTTCGCTTGGTGTGCGAAAAAGCGTGCGTTTTGGCGCGGGATGTGAGATAATACGTGCAAATTTCCCCTGACAGAAGGATTGTTCGCCCATGCCGAGTACCCCCACGATGAAGGACCACCGCTCGTTGTTCCGCCAGCTGCTGGCCGGAATGTACGATGCGGTGCTCATTACCGATCCCAGCGGACACCTGCTTGAGCTCAATCCGCGCGCGAAGGAGTTCTTCCAGTACGAGACCGACGAGGTGATGGACCGTCCCGTGGGGCGCTTCATCCCCGGCGTGACGCCGGAAATCGTCGAACGCATCCGCGCGGGCCTCGACCAGGCGCGCCACATGATGCTCGACGCGAACTGCCTCCGCAAGGACGGTTCCGTCTTCCCGGCCGAGGTCACCGTGAGCCTGATCGACCTGCTCGACCCCGGCGACCTCGTCTTCACGATCCGCAGCACCGAACGCCGCCGCCGCCAGCTCGCCGTCTTCCGCACCCGGCAGAACGCCTACGACATCTCGCAGGCCGCACTCTTCGCGTGTGCGCCGGACGGCCGTTTCCGGGGTGTGAACGCCGCCTTCCTGGAGATGTTCGGCTATGCGGACGAGGGGGAGGTGCTGAAGCTCGCCTTCTCGGACGTGATGGACGACGCGCCGATGGCGGAGAACTTCGCCAGCGCCCTCGCCGGCGAGAAGACGGCCGTGCGCATCACGGCGCAGGAGGACGCCTCCGAGGGGGAGGACGTTGAAATTCAATTGGGACCCGACCTCCAGAACAAGAAGATCGTGGGCGTCGTGGGGTCCATCATCAGGGTTTAAGACATGCGAACCGCACCAAAGTTTACCGCGAACGTCGAAGTGCTGACCGTCAACCGTCCCGATGCCGGGAAGTCCCTGCAGGACTTTCTTGCCGCGCGCCTCGGGCTTTCCCGCCGTGCCGCCAAGGCCGTCATCGACGGGCGCAGCGTGTGGGTGAACCGCCGCTGCGTGTGGATTGCGCACCATCCGCTCAGGACGGGCGACGTCGTGGAGATCCCCCGCAGCGTCGTCGCGGCCGCCCGCCGCCAGGTGGGGAGCGCGAAGACGGCGATTGTGCCCGAGGAGCGGCGGCACGTGCGCGTGCTCGTGGAGACGCCGGACTACATCGTCGCCGACAAGCCCGCCGGCCTCCTCGCGAACGACGACCCGAAGTCCGTCGAGGCCATCCTCCGCACGCAGCTCAAGGAACCGAACCTCCAGGCCGTCCACCGCCTGGACCGCGACACGACGGGTTGTCTGCTCTTCGCGAAGACCTTTGCCGCCTACCAGGCCGCCGTGGAGGTCTTCAAGACGCGCCGCATCGCGAAGACCTACGCCGCCATCGTCGTCGGCAGCTTCCCCTATGCGCACCAGACGATCGACGTGCCGCTCGACGCCCAGCCCGCCGTTTCGCTCGTCACGCGCGAGGCGGTGGGGCCAGACGCCTCCTTCCTGCGCGTGCGCATCGAGACGGGCCGCACGAACCAGATCCGCCGCCACCTCGCGGGCGTGCGCTTCCCCATCGTCGGCGACCGCACGTTCGGACTCAAGTCCGCGCGCGACCCGCGCCTCATGACCGTGCCGCGCCAGATGCTCCATGCGACCGCGCTCGTCCTCCCCGACCCGATGCGCAGGGGCGAGTCGATCCGGGCGCACGCGCCGCTGCCGGCCGACTTCCGCGCGGCGCTGAAGCTCTTCGGCATGGGACGGAAGAACTAGCAAAAGGAGAAAATCGATGAAGAGACGCGAATTCCTCACCTCGTCGCTGGCGGCCGGCGTCGCCTTCGGCTTCCCCGCCATCGTCTCGGCGCGTTCGCCGAACGCCAAGGTCTGCCACGCCTGCATCGGCACGCATGGCATGGCGGGGGCGGACATGCGGACGTTTGCGGGGTTCAAGGACATCCTCGACGTCGTCGCCGTCTGCGACGTGGACGCGAACTACCTCGCGGAGGCGAAGAAGCTGCTGCCGAACGCGCGCGTCTACCGCGACTGGCGCGAACTGCTCGCGGCGGAGGGCGACCGGATCGACTCCGTGAACGTCTCGACGCCAGACCATACGCACACCATCGTCTCCGCGAACGCGATGCGGCGCGGCAAGCACGTCTACTGCCAGAAGCCGCTCTGCAAGAAGCTGGACGAATGCCGCATCCTGCGCCGTCTCGCTGCCGAGACGGGCGTGACGACGCAGCTCGGCACGCAGTTCGCCTCCGGCCTCGGCGACCGCCAGATCGTCGCGTTCCTGCAGCAGGGCGTGATCGGCCCCGTCACGCGCGTGTGCCTCTATTCGACGCGCGGCGGCATGTCGCGCGTGCGGCGCGTCCTGGAGGTGCCCGCGCCCGTGCCGGCGAACCTGGACTGGGAGGGCTGGGTCGGCCCCGCGCCGATGACGGACTACCGTCCGAAGAACTACCATCCCACGCTCTGGCGCATGTGGCGCGACTACGGCTCCGGCTGGATCGGCGACCTCTGCATCCACGTCGTCAGCGCGCCCTGGATCGGCCTCGGGCTCGGTTCGACGGCCCCGCGCACGGTCGAGGCCGTCGTCGACCCCGAGGTCCGCACGGACCCCGTCTACAAAAAGGCCTGGCCGCGCTATTCGCACATCACCTGGGAGTTCCCGGGCGTGGCGGCCTCCGGCGGGCGCCCGTTCCGCATGGAGTGGTTCTCGGGAATCAAGGCGGATCCCACGGTGCCGGCATCCTTCCTGCCGCCCGCCGAATACGAGGCGCTGTTCGCGAAGACGCCGCTCAAGGCGCGTTCCGAGGAGGGGCGCGTGATCGAGGGCGAGAAGGGCTGGATCCTCGCCCCGCACGCCTCCGCGCCGATGGCGCTCCTGCGGGACGGCACGGTGATCAAGCCGCCGAAGCTCGGTCGCGAGCCGAACCACCACCGCCAGTTCGCGGAGCAGGTGGCGCGCGGCGGCGGCGCGACGCGCAGCTCGTTCGACTGGAGCACGTGGATGATGGAGAGCGTCGTGATGGGCGGCGTGTGCGAGCAGCTGCCCGACCACCGCTTCACGTGGAACGCCGCCCGGGGCTGCTTCGAGAACGCGCCGAACGCGAATGCGCTCCTGAAGAGCGCCTACCGCGACGGCTGGACGCTCGCCGGGCTGTGAGCGCGCGCTAGGGCGTGCGCGGCAGCACGAGGCGGTGGGGGATCCGGCGCGGTCCCTCCGCCGCCCAGGCGTCGAGCGCCTGGCAGATGCGCGCCAGCGTCTCCTCCCGCCGGACGGGCTTGAGCGCGCATTCCCACACGAGGATGACATTCCAGCCGAGGTCCTTCCAGTCGGCCTCGTGCCGTCGGTCGCGCCGGACGTTGTTGGCCCACTTCGTCGTCCAGAACTCGACGTTGGACTTCGGCATCGAGCTCACGGCGCAGCCGTGGCGGTGCCAGAAGCAGCCGCGCACCTCGATGAACGTGTGGGCGCGGGGCACCACGACGTCCGGGTGGCCGGGGTAGCGCCGGTCGCAGGTGCGGAAGCGCCACCCGGCGGCGAAGATCCGCTTCCGCACCAGGATCTCCGGCTTCGTGTCGCGCGACCGGATGCGCGACATCACCTTGCTGCGCTGTTCTTTCGTGAGGGTATCCATCGCGCGGCAGTATAGCACAAGTTGCGGCCCTCCCGGCATACGGACAAAAAAAGAGTATACTATACGGCTCAACAGAGACCACAGAGGAGCGGAGAGCGCGCGTGAGCGGACGAACAGAGAGCAGGAAGAACGTCTATTTCGTGTCCGGCATCGACACGGGCATCGGAAAGACCGCCGTGACGGGACTGATGGCGCGGTCGCTTGCGTCCGCCGGACACGACGTGATCACCGTCAAGCTCGTGCAGACGGGGAACGACGGGTATTCGGAGGACATCGACGCGCACCGCCTCATCTGCGGCGGCGTGCGCTTCCCCGAGGATGACGCGGGCCTCACCGCGCCGCAGGTCTTCAAGTTCCCCTCCTCGCCGCTCCTCGCCGCCGGACTGGAGGGCCGCACCGTCGATCTCGCGGCGATCACGCGCGCGGTGGACGCCTGTGCCGCGCGGCACGAACTCGTGCTCGTCGAATCCGCCGGCGGCCTCGACGTGCCCCTCACGGAGGACCGCCTCACCGTCGACTACGCGGCGGAACGGGGCTGGCCGCTCATCCTCGTCACGTGCGGGCGCCTCGGCTCGATCAACCACACGCTCCTCTCCCTGGAGGCGGCGAAGACGCGCGGCATGCCCGTCGCGGGCGTCGTCTACAACTGGTTCGAGGGGGCGGACCCGCTCATCGACCGCGACACGCCCGAGACGACGCGCCGCTATCTCGCGCGCTGGGGCCTCCCGCCCGTCGTCGTGCGCCTACCGCCCTTCGACTTCGCGGGGCCCTACCCCGACGTGGACTTTTCGGAGATCTTCGCATGACGCCGCTCGCCTACGACCGCACGCACATCTGGCATCCCTACGCCTCGCTCGGCAACCCGCCGCCCGTCCTCTTCGCGAAGCGGGCCTCGGGCGTCGAGATCGAGCTGGACGACGGACAGAGGCTCGTCGACGCGGTGTCGAGCTGGTGGTGCGTCGCGCACGGGCACAACCACCCGGCCCTGGTCGAGGCAATCCGGCGGCAGTCCGAACGCCTCTCGCACGTCATGTTCGGAGGCTTCACGCACGAGCCGGCCATCGCGCTCGCGGAGAAGCTGGCGGCGTTCGCGCCGCCCGGCCTGGACCGCGTCTTCTTCGCCGACTCGGGTTCGATTTCCGACGAGGTCGCGGCGAAGATGGCCGTCCAGTACCAGAACGCGCGGGGGCGTCCCGAGCGGAACAGGCTCGTCGCCCTGAAGGGCGGCTACCACGGCGACACGTCGCTCTGCATGGCGCTTTCGGATCCGGACGGCATGCACACGCTCTTCAAGGGCATCATGACGCGGCACTTCTTCGCCGAGAAGCCGGGCATCCCGCCGGATGCGCCGTGGGATCCCGCCGACGCCGCCTCGCTGTGCCGGGTCGTGGAGGAGCACGCGGGCGAAATCGCCGCGCTCATCTGCGAGCCCGTCTTCCAGGCGGCGAACGCGATGAACTTCTACCATCCCGCCTACCTGCGCGAGATGCGCCGCCTCTGCGACGAACACGACATCCTGCTCGTCTTCGACGAAATCGCCGCCGGCTGCTACCGGACGGGTCCCCGCTGGGCGCACACGCGCGCGGGCGTCGTGCCCGACATCATGACC
>CAKULR010000099.1 GCA_934667295.1 uncultured Kiritimatiellota bacterium | reverse complement strand
CGTATGCCCCGTCGTGAAGACCTCACGCCAGAACGCGCGGCGATAGGCGTCGCCGTCGACGCGCAGGACCGTCCGCCCGAACCAGTCGATGAAGCACTCGTCATCCGCCAGCTCCTCCGGCGCCCCGTGCGTTGCCACGCCGTGCTTCGAGGGGACGTTTCGCCCTTCGACATTGTACCCACGTCGGGTCAGGTAATCTGCAATCGTACCGTTCATGGACAGTTCCTTTCTCCTGGACGTTTCTGCGGCCCGGAACGGGCCGAATCTTCGTGTATCATGTCCACTGTCTCCATGCAGGGAAAGAATAGCAAATCCAGGAAACGAATGTGTCAGTTCCATGTCAATTCCACGTCAAAAATCCAAGAGGTCGGCCCTCGACGGTGTTCCGTCCATGCGATTTCACTTCGGAACGCTCCACCATGAAATCATGCCCCCTTCCCTTCGGCGTTAGGTCCTCCCTTCTTCAGCGTTAGGCCCTTCTTGGCGTTCCCTCCCCGGCTTCCGTCTCCCCCGACTCCGCTTTCCACCCACAATACCCCATCGACCGAACGGCTTCGGACCAACGCGAACTCCGGGCCAACGTCAACGATGTTCTTGTAGGCAACGTTCCCGTTGCCGATGACGTTCCCGGTACACGCGATTTCGCCTCGGAGCGTTCCGAGGCGAAATCGACGAATGTACGGAATGTACGGTCAAGGCATCACAATACGCCGTCACCACCGTCTTCATTGGAGCCGTTGATCGTTTTCTTTGATTCCTCAATGCGCTGTTTGGATATCCGGCGCTCATTTCGTTGGACATCTCGGTTAATGACCTCAATACTCCGCAACTGAACCGTCATGCTCACATGTTCGTTGGAAAAGTAATAATAGAAATCACCGAGGCCGCCATCCAGTTTCCGGAAGGAAATGCCATACTTTTTCTCCAACACGGCCACGGTACCCACGATTGCCTCTGTTTGTGCGTCTTCCGACGAAAAGTTCTGCCGACTCCGAAGACGTACCGCCGTCAACCTGTCGGAAAGCGCTCCATAGACAGGGCGGATTGCGTCGTAATGACGAAACGGCTTGGTCATTTTTACATACGAAGCCGGCGCCGATGCCGGTTTCCGAGAGCCAAACACATAACCGCAAAACGATTCGACAACCACCTCGTCCGAATCAGTCGCGCCTGCATCCGTCCTGCCTTTCACGTCCTTCTTGTCTTGAGCTTCCTTTTCCCCCTTGTCGCGAAACTCAGCCAGGACTTCTTCGAGATCGACCTTTTCACCCCTCGCATTAACGGAGAAAATCTCCGTTCGATTGTCAAACACATCGTATTCCGTGCTTTGACTGCCATCGGCATTGACGCGCAGTTGCTTCACCTCGTCCGTCAACGCGATCTTTCCACCCTTGCCCGCCACGTTTGACCAATGTTTGACCATCTTTCCGTTTTGCCAAACTTCAATCACGCCCCCCGCCATCTGCCAACCCCGATCAAATGCGCCATCTACGAAATAATTGTCCGTCCGGGCGAAAGCCGTACCTGTCGCGACCATGAAATGAATGGCTCTGCTCGTGTTGATCGGATCAAAGGCGAGCGAGGTGACGTCATTTACGGCAACCTGCTTCGTCTTGACGTTTCTGAAAATCGTCGCCGCCCGCAGTTCCATTGTCTCCTGGCTGTCAAACTTGGTGGCACTTCCGATTCGAACGGAAAAGAACGCCCGTTTTGCCTTTTCCGTCATTCCCCACCAATTCTTGCTTCCAGAGCTTGATCCCTTCGTCCCAACGGCCCTAAATTCAAAGGTACGGGCAGGACAAGGAGAAACGAAACAGATGAGCGCCCACGCAACCAGGAAACCAACTCTACCCTTCATGTCCATCCCTCCACAAACAAAACACATCGCCGAAGGAGACGAGTACACGACCGCCGCACACCCTTCACCTTCTGAAAGCACTGCAAGTGTAGCAAACTCGGAAGATACAGGTCAAGTCCGCACTCCCTCCTCCCACATAAGTGCAGGTGCGGGAGAGCGGGAATTATGCTAGACTAGGGGTCTCATGAACGTGAAAATCGACGAATCGTGGCGGCAGGTGCTGCAGGACCAGTTCGACAGCCCGTATTTTGCGGAACTGACGCGCTTTGTGCGCGCGGCCTACGCAAATGGCATCGTCTACCCGCCGGGACGCTTCATCTTCGAGGCGTTCAACCGCACACCGTTCGACAAGGTCAAGGTCGTCATCCTGGGGCAGGATCCCTACCACGGTCCAAAACAGGCCCACGGGCTCTGCTTCTCCGTGCAGCCCGGCGTCGCCGTCCCGCCCTCGCTCTTCAACATGTACAAGGAGCTGGAGGACGAATACAAGACGCCCTTCCTCACCCGGAACGGAGACCTCTCGGCCTGGGCTGACCAGGGCGTCCTCCTCCTGAACGCCACGCTCACCGTGGCTGCCGGCCACGCCGGCAGCCATCAGGGACACGGCTGGGAGACGTTCACGGACGCCGTCGTAAAGGTGCTCGCCACGCGCCGCGAACACCTCGTCTTCATGCTCTGGGGCTCCTACGCCCAGCGCAAGGGCGCGGTCATCGACCGTACCCGCCACCTCGTCCTCGAAACGGCCCACCCCTCGCCGCTCTCCGCCTACCGTGGCTTCTTCGGCTGCGGGCACTTCCTCAAGGCCGACGCCTACCTGCGCGCGCACGGCATCGAGCCCGTGCGCTGGTGAGTTTGCGGGCGGGATGCGGTCGCAACAAGTTGCGACCCTCCCGTGTTGTCATCCGCCGTGCGGCGGCGGATGACGAGCGACAGCAGGACCGCCAGCGCCAGCAGCGGCTGGTAGTAGAGGCACGTGATCAGGTCGACCGACCCCCCCGCCGCCTCGGCACCTTTCGCGCTGCCGATGGCGATCAGGATCTGAGCGCCGTAGGGGATGACGCCCTGCACGATGCAGGACACCGTGTCCAGCACGGACGCCATGCGGATCGGGTCGGCCCTGAACCGGTTCGAGCACGCCTTCGCGATGGGTCCGGCGATGACGATCGCCACCGTGTTGTTCGCCGTGAAGCAGTTGACGAGCGCCACGAGCACGCCCATGCCGAACTCGCAGGAACGCGGGCCGCGCACGAGCTTCGCGATCTTCTCGGTCAGCCAGAGGATGCCGCCGTTCGCCTGGACGGTCTTGAAGAGCCCGCCCGCGAGGATCGCCACGATCAGCGTCTCGCTCATGCCGAGCGTCCCCTTGCCGAGCAGATCGAGCGCGCCGAACGTGTCGAACCGCCCGAGCGCCACGCCGATCGCGGCCGCCAGCACCGTCCCCGCGAAGAGGAGCAGCATCACGTTGAGCCCGACGAGCGC
Organism: uncultured Kiritimatiellota bacterium; assembly: GCA_934667295.1. Lineage (GTDB taxonomy): Bacteria > Verrucomicrobiota > Kiritimatiellia > RFP12 > UBA1067 > RUG572. The sequence goes on along the minus strand of CAKULR010000099.1, from coordinate 2,928 downwards.
GAGGACGAGGATGAGCACGTAGGGCAGCACGAGCACGAAGTGCTGCCAGGTGACGGCGGGCGTCTCGACCGAACCGGCGGACGCGCCGACGACCGCGTAGGCGAAGAGCGCCACGAGGGCGGCGGGCGAGGCGACGAGCGAGTTCGCAAGGAACTTGTCCTTCATCCGCACCCCCTGCGTGCGCGTCGCGGCAATCGTCGTGTCGGAGATCATCGAGAGGTTGTCGCCGAACATGGACCCGCCCACCACGGCGCCCAGCAGGAGCGCGGGGGAGAGGTGGAGCGGCGCCGCGAACCCGAGCGCGATCGGGCTCACCGCCGCGATCGTGCCGCACGACGTGCCGATCGCGAGCGAGATGAGGCAGGAGATGAGGAACACGCCCGCCACCATCAGCCGCGCGGGCACGATCGACTGCGCGAGGGTGACGGCGGCCTCCACGGCGCCCGACCCCTTCGCCACGCTCGCGAACGCGCCGGCGAGGATGAAGATGAGGCACATCATCATGATGTTCGTCTCGCCCATCCCCGCCGCATAGACGTCCACCTTCCGCTCCAGCGTCATCCGCCGGTTGAAGACGAGCGCCGTCGCCGAGGCGATGAGGAACGCAATCGTCATCGGCACCTTGTAGAAGTCGTTCGCCCACACGGAAAGCCCCACGTAGAAGACGGCGAAGACGAGAAACGGGATGAGCGCCCACGCGCACGGTCGGATGTTGTTGTCGTTGTTCATGGACGTAGTATAGCATACTCGCGGGGACCGCCCCGCGCGGGCGCACCCCATGCAGCGAGGCTAGGCCAGCGCGGCGGCGAGGAGGTCGATCCCCTTCAGGAGCCTCGCCTCGTTCGCCTTGGTGTCGCACGCGGCCCACGGCGCCATGAGAAAGCCCTTGAGGTGCTTCTTCGAGATGCAGCCGCGACACGTCTTGACAAGGCTGCCGATCACGTCGTCCGCCCCGACCTTCTCCTTCTGGCGCTTCCAGCCGGCCCAGTTCGTGCCGCAGGGGACCTGGTCGTATCCGGCCTCCTCCAGCTGCCAGTACTGGCGGAGGCGCACGAGGTCCGCCGTCTTGTTCGTCTTCGGGTCGAAGCCGCCGTGGGCCTCGTCGTAGTACCAGTTCGAGAGCAGCACGCTCTTCGGGCACCACGTCATGAACGCGGGCACCTCCCAGCCGTAGTCGCTCCACGCCCACGCCCGCGCGTCCAGGCCCTCGACCGTGCGGACAAGGTGGAGGAAGTCGTGCTTCCAGACCTCGCCGCGCCGTACGACCACGTACTGCCGCTTCTTCGACTGCATGACGTGCCACACGCCGTCCTCCTCGTCGCAGCCGATGTGGATGAGGCGCGGCGAACCGAAGATCTCGCTCACGTCCCTCAGGCAGTCCTCGCAGACGCGGTAGTAGACGGGCGTTCCGACCATGCGCCGGTAGTGCTTCATCCAGCCGCTGTGCGTCGTGGAGAAGTTGAGCTTCGGGATGACCTCCAGCCCCAGCCCGTGGAGGCGGTCAACCTCGGCGGCCAGCTTCTCGGCGGACCAGCTGCCCTTGATGGCGAGCTCGGGATGGCGCGGGAAGACGACGCCCTCGCCCACGTCGACGACGAGCTGGTTGAGCCCCTTCGCCGCCACATGGCCGACTACCCTGCGCCAGATGTCGTCGCGGCAGATCAGTTCCCTGTCGGGCAGACCGTCCGGGATCTTCGAGGTATCGAACCCCTCCGGGTACCAGTCGCACCACATGTTGTGGCCGAGATGGACCAGGAACGCGCGGATGTCGCCCTCCGGCGCCACCGGCCCCTTCCCGGCCCTCGCCGTCATGCACCCCGCCAAGGCGCTTCCAACCGCCGCACCCGCCCCCATCTTCAGGAATTCGCGTCTGTTCATGTCGTTCTCCTTCTCCTTGTGTTCAAGAGTTTGTCAAAATCCGGACAGCCTGTCAAATCGAGGGTGTCAACTTGGGGGGAACTTGGACCAGGAGGCTTGATTGGGCCAAGGAGTCTTGATTGGGGGGTGGAACGTATCGGTTGTACGGGCCTCCGGCCGGTTAACACGGAGCGCGCGGAGGTACGGGGACACGGAGGATGGGCGAGGTACGGCACGTTTGGCTTGGCGCGCAATGTACCCGCGCCGCCCTCGGCACGTGGCGCTGTGGGGCAAGCGTGGCACCAGACAGAATCCCATGTGCCCACTCCACCACGAACCCTTGACCTGCCGGATTTCACGTCGGAACGTTCCGATGTGAAATCCCGTAACCATTCGCCCATCGCTTGTGGGAGACTTTTCTGCCGCTTGTGGGAGACTTTTCCGCGCCACGCACCGAGGGCGGCGCAGGTATAGTGCGCACCGGGTCCGAACACAATGAATTGTCTCCATTCCGCCCCTCCCCCTCTGATTGAGATTTCAATGCGTAAGATTCTTTTTCTTCCATAAGAACGGCATAACAAGTCGTTAACGCGAGGAACGGTACAGATAATTGATTTATGAACTCATGTCTGCCTGCCGCTGTCTGCCTGCCGCCTGAACACAGGAGGCACTTGCAAGACCTTCGCGATTACGGCCGCGACAAGCGCGGCCCTCCCGAAAATCGGCGAATCGTTGCGGTTTTGCGGAGATACGGGAGGGCCGCGCTTGTCGCGGCCGGTGTTTTGCAAAGTGCCTCACAGGATTTCACCGCGGAACGTTCCGACGTGAAATCCCGCGAACAGTCCCACAAACAAATGACCGATTCAAAAGAGATGACGATGGCGGGAACGTGGCCGAAGCGTGCAGTACACAGGGGCAGGCGGGGCCGTCTGTTTAGTGCCACGCGCCGAGGGCGGCGCGGGTACATCGCGCGCCGGAGCTCATGTCGGGCCGAATCGCGCGCCGGAGCTCATGTCGGGCCGAATCGCGCGCCGGAGCTCATGTCGGGCCGAATCGCGCGCCGGAGCTCAT
>CAKULR010000098.1 GCA_934667295.1 uncultured Kiritimatiellota bacterium | reverse complement strand
CCGTCCAGGTCGTGCGCGTGCCGGGAGGCTGGTGGGCGGCGAACCTCTTCGGGGCGACCGGCTCGGTGGAGGTCAAGGCGCGGACGCTCCTTGAAATGGCGGCGGCGGCCGTGCCGGGGAGCTGGAGCGCGTCCGCGAGGGAGGCGCGGCGTGCGGCGCGCCTCGCCGCCGAACGCGACTACGGCCGCCTGCAGCGTCCGCGGCCGGGCGCGAGCCACGCCGTGTGGGACCATACGGGGCAGGGGCTCTATCCGGGCGACTGGCCGCGCACGATGCGGTTGCTGCGGGCGAACGGGATCACGGACCTCTTCGTCAACGTCGCCGGGGCGGGTTTCGCGCACTACCCCTCGCGCATCCTGCCGCAATCGCAGGTCTGCCTTGAAAAAGGGGACCCGCTTGCCGCGTGCCTCGCGGCGGCGCGCGGCACGGGCGTGCGCGTCCATGCGTGGTTCCTCTGTTTCAACGCGACGCGCGGGTCGAAGGCCCGGCTCGCGTCCCTCGCGAAGCGGGGGTGGCGGCTGAAGGACCGGGCGGGGCACCTGACGGAGTACCTGGACCCGTCGAACCCGGATCTCCGTTGGCATCTCCTCTCCGCCCTCGACGAACTCGTGCGCGCCTACCCCGTCGCGGGCGTACACCTGGACTTCGTGCGTTGGTACGAGGGGGCGGCGGCGAAGCCGCGCAACTCGGCGGCGGCGGTCGGGGCGTTCGTGGCGGCCGTGCGGGGGCGGATGCGGACGGTGCGTCCGCGCGCCTGGCTCACGGCGGCCGTGCTGCCGGGCTATCCGTCGTGCGTCGCGTCCGTGGGGCAGGACTGGGCGGCGTGGATCGACGGGGGGCTCGTCGACTACGCGGTGCCGATGAACTACTTCGGGAGCCCCGCGCGGTACGCCGCCGCCGTCGCGCGCCAGGCGAACACGAAACAGCGCGCGCGGCACCTCATTTCCGGCCTCGGGGTGACGGCGAACGAGAGCAGTCTCACGCCGGCGCAGGTGGTCGACCAGGTCAACGCGGCCCGGCGCGCGGGGATGGCGGGCGTCGCGCTCTTCGACCTCGACCACACGCTCGCGGAACGCATCCTGCCCATCCTCCGACTCGGACTCTTCCGCCCGGAACGATGAGCCGGATGCGCCCGCGTGTCGGCGCGTCTCCCGTTGTGTTCTGCGCGATTTCACTTCGGAACGGTCGCGCGGGAGGGGCGCAACTTGCTGCGACCGTACCCCTCCCCCCCCTCTCTCTCTTTTTCTACACTTCTACGCCTCTACACGGCTAATCTCTCAATCTGCCGGGTTTGAAGCGAAACATGTTTTTGCCGCAAAGTTCACAAAGAACGCAAAAACTTTGTCAACTTTGCGTCCTTTGCGGTTCACAATGTTTGATTGCCGAGGTGAGGGCATTTTGAGATTGCGATTCTGACAATGGATGAGATTTTATAGATGCGGCGACGAAATATAGAGATTAACTCCGATGATTGATGCTCTCGCGCGACCTACGGCTACCCTCCGAAGCAAGCTTCTGCGGCGCATTCCCGCTCCGCAGACTGGATCTGGCTTCGCAGAAGCCAGTCACAAAACAATCGCTTCTAAGACCGTTTTAGGAGAATTTGATGTCTTTCGACAATCCATTCTGCGGAGCGGTAGCGAGAGCCATACGGATCGGAGTTTATTGTTCATAGGAAACAGAGTCTCCATATTTCATCGCCGAAGCAATATTACGCACTGAAATCTCATGCCTGATGTCCCATGTGCGTGGAGAAGTGGGCACGGACGCAATGAATTGCGTCCCTCCCGCGACACGCGCGGACTTCCCGTGTGGCAGAGGGTGTGGAGGGGACGCGCGATTTCACTTCGGAACGCATGGGAGGGTCCAGCGCCGCAGCCGATGAAGGCCGTGACAAAAAGAATGGCCGGCGGTCTTGACATACCTACCCGAAGGTATGTATAATACGCGCCCGCAAAAGGGAAACCAGGTCAACTTCAGGTCAACGGCATGGCAAGACGGGCGAAAGAGGAAGCGGAAAGGACGCGCACGCGGATTCTCGCGAGCGCGCTCGCGCTGTTCGCGAAGAAGGGCTATGCGCATACGACGTTCACCGACATCGCGGCGAGGCTGAAGCTGACGAAGGGGGCTGTCTACTGGCACTTCGCCTCGAAGGAGGCGCTGCTCCTTGCGCTGATCGACGACATGGTGGCGCGGTTCGGGCGTCTCTTCGCGGCGGCGATGCCGCCGGGCGAGCCCTCCTATCTCGACGTGGCGGCCCTGATGGCGCACCAGACCGCGCAGATGCTCGGCAATGCCGAGGCACGGGCCTACTTCCAGCTGCTCCACCGGCAGATCCAGTGGACGGACTCGTCGATGGCGACCGTGCGGCGCGACCTGCTGACGAACCGCCGGTTCGGTCCGTGGGAGGCGTTCCGCGCGGCGGTGGAGAACGACGTGCGCGCGGGGCGGGCGAGGCCGGACACGGACGCCGCGCAGATCGCGAGCGTGAGCATGGCCGTCTTGGACGGCCTCGTGGGCGCGCGGATCGCGGAATTCCTGGAAAGCGACCTGGAGACGACGTTGCGCCTGGGATTCGAGGCGCTGTGGGGGCGCATTTGCGCGGTGCCGCAAGTACAGGGCCCGGACGCGACAAGCGCGTCCCTCCCGGATCTTCGCAAGCCCGTCAAGATTCATCCTTTTCGGGAGGGACGGGCCTGTCCCGTCCGCAATCATTTAGACAAGAGGTGACAACATGGCAGAAGAAGCGAACAAGAAGAGCATGGGGGCCGTGCTGGGCTCCATCGTCGGAACGGTCGTCCTGGGCGCGGCGTGCGCGGTCGGCGGCTGGGTGGCATGCGAAATGTGGCCGAAGGCCGCGCCCAAGGCGATGGCGATGCCGCAGGGCGCGGTGACGGTGGCGGTGCGCACCGCCGAGGAGCGGCCCTACAACCTGCCCGAGAAGTTCGTGGCGCATGCCGAGCCGGAGCAGGAGGTGGACCTTCTTCCCCAGATCGACGGCTACGTGAAGGAGCTCAAGTTCAAGGAGGGCGACGTCGTGAAGGCGGGGCAGGTGCTCTACGTGATCGACGACGAGCGCTACCGCGCCGTGGTGAACCAGCGCAAGGCGGACCTGGAGGCCGCCGAGGCGGAGGCGCGGCGCGCGGACCGGTACTTCGAGCGCATGCGCAAGGCGGACGCGCGCGGCATCACGCAGCTGGAGCGCGACAACGCCGAGGCGGGGGCCGAGAAGGCGCGCGCGTCGGTGCTGCAGGCGAAGGCGAACCTCGTGGTGGCGGAGTACGACCTCAAGAAGACGACGGTGGTGGCGCCCATCTCCGGGCAGATCGGCAAGTCGTCCGCCTACGTGGGCGACTACGTGGCGCCGTCGAAGGGGGCGCTCGCGCGCATCGTGCAGATCGACCCGATCCGCGTCTCGTTCCCGCTCACGGACCGCGCCTACGTGGCGTGGCGCAGCGCGCAGCTCGCCGGGAAGCCGTTCGAGTACCGCCAGCGCGTCGTGCTGCCGGACGGCACGCTCTACAACCGCGAGGGGCGGTGGGCCTACGACGACAACACGATGAGCAAGGAGACGGCCACGATCACGATGCGCCTCTCCTTCCCGAACCCGGACCGCCTGCTCGTGCCGAACACCTACGTGACGCTGCTCGTCGACTCCAAGAAGCCGCGCACGCTCCTCTGCGTGCCGCAGCAGGCGGTGGTGGACCTCGCCGGCGGCGGACGCGGCGTGTGGGTGATGAAGAAGGACGGCACGGTGGAGCAGCGCGCCGTCACGGCGCTGGAGACGGGGACCGACGGCTGGACGCCGGTCACGGACGGGCTCGCGAAGGGCGACCAGGTCGTCGTGTCGGGCGTCTCGAAGCTTCGTTCGGGCATCAAGGTGACCGTCGCCCGGGCGACGGCGAACGCCGACCTCGACGCGAACTACAAGGCCCCGATCAAGGAGTAGCCGTCCATGAAACTTTCGGTCCGCGCCAGCATCGACAAGATCCGGACGTTCTCGCGCGTCTTCATCGAGCGTCCGCGCTTCGCGATGGTCATCTCCATCGTGCTGACCCTCGCCGGCCTCATGGCCATCAAGAGCCTGCCGGTGTCGCAGTACCCGCAGCTCACGCCGCCCTCGATCTCCGTCACCTACACCTATCCCGGCGCGAACGCGCGCGAGGTGCTGAACACCGTCGCGATGCCGATCGAGGACGAGGTGAACGGCGTCGACGACATGCTCTACATGAAGGGCAGCTGCTCGGACGACGGAAACTACCAGCTCGAAGTCTCCTTCGAGGTCGAGAGCGACCGCGACATGGACATGGTGAAGGTGCAGAACCGCGTCTCGCAGGCCGAGGCGAAGCTGCCCCAGGAGGTGAAGCAGCTCGGCGGCAAGATCCGCGCGCAGTCCACCGACATGCTCGGCTTCCTCTGCCTCCGCTCGCCGAAGGGCACGATGTCGCGTCTGCAGATCTCCGACTACATCTACGCGAACATCCAGCCGGCGCTCCTGCGCGTGCCGGGCGTGGGCGAGGCGACCGTCTACGGTCCGAAGCTCTCGATGCGCGTGTGGATGGACGCCGACCGCCTCGCGGCGCAGGGCCTCAACTCCGAGGAGGTGATCGACGCCGTCACGAAGCAGAACATCCAGGCCTCCATCGGCACCGTGGGCGCGGCGCCGATCTCCGAACACGGCGCGAAGGTCTACACGCTCAAGGCGCAGGGCCGCCTCATGACGCCGCAGGAGTTCGACGAGATCGTGATCCGCCGCGACGCGAACGGCGGCCTCGTGCGCCTCAAGGACGTGGCGCGCACCGAGGTGGGCGAGCAGAACTACACCTTCACGGGCCAGTTCAACGGCGGCAACGCCGTCTCGATCGCCCTCCAGCAGAAGCCGGGCGCGAACGCGATCGCGACGATGGACAAGATCTACGCCGAGATGCGCGCCCAGGCGAAGTCGTTCCCGGACGACCTCGAATGGACGGTGCCGTACGACGCGACGGAGTACGTGCGCATGTGCATCAGCGAGATCGTGGAGACGCTGCTCGTCACGTTCGGCCTCGTGGTGCTCGTCTGCTACCTCTTCCTGCAGGACTGGCGCGCGACGCTCATCCCCTGCCTCACGATCCCGGTGTCGCTCTGCTCCACCTTCATCCTGATGGCCTTCCTCGGCTACTCGATCAACACGCTCACGCTCTTCGGCCTCGTGCTCGCGATCGGCGTCGTCGTGGACGACTGCATCGTGGTGGTGGAGCGCGTGCAGTTCCTCATCGAGACGCGCGGGCTCAACTCGCGCGAGGCGGCGATCCAGGCGATGCACGACGTGACGAGCGCGGTCATCGCGACGACGCTCGTGCTGCTCGGCATCTTCGTGCCGATCGGGTTCATGAGCGGCATCACGGGGCGCATCTACCAGCAGTTCTCCGTGACGCTCTCCGCCGCCGTGTGCTTCTCGACCGTGTGCGCGCTCACGCTCGCGCCGGCCCTCTGCTCGCTCCTCCTCCACGAGGCGCGGCCGTTCAAGCACGGTCCGCTCGCGTGGTTCAACTGGTGCATCGAGCGCTTCAAGGGATTCTTCGTGACGGCGGCGAAGTGGCTCGCGAGCCGCATCTTCCTCGCCGCCGTGCTGCTGCTGCTCACGGTCCTCCTGACGGCGCGCCTCTTCATGGACACCGAGACCTCGTTCCTGCCGGACGAGGACCAGAGCGTGATCTTCTGCGCGATGGACATGCCCGAGGGCACGTCGCGCGACCGCACGCGCGACGTCTCGCTGCGCGCCGTTGAGGAGCTGCGCAAGATCCCCGAGGTGTCGAGCATCCTCTCCATCACCGGCTTCGGCATGATCTCCGGGCGCGGCGAGAACCTCGCCATGCTGATCGTGGACCTCAAGCGCTGGAACGAGCGCACCGAGCCGTCGCAGAGCCTGGAGGCGATGATCCCCAAGGTCTCGGCCGTCCTCGCCTCGATCCCCGAGCCGAAGTGGCAGGTGTTCGCGCCCCCCGCGATCCCCGGCCTCGGCAACTCGAACGGCGTCTCGGTGCAGATCCTGGACAAGACGAGCACCGACCCGGTCGCGCTCGACCGCGTGAAGAACGCCGTCCTCGCGAAGCTCAACGCGAACCCGCTCGTCCTCGCCGCGTTCTCGGGCTTCAACTCCGAGACGCCGCAGTTGCGCTTCAACCTCGACCGCGTGAAGGCCGAGATGTTCCACGTGCCGGTCTCCACCGTCTACTCCACGCTCCAGAACTACCTCGGCTCGCGCTACGTGAACGACGTGAACCTCGGCACGCAGGTGAACCGCGTGACCGTGGCCGCCGAGGCGGGCGCGCGCAACTCGCCGGAGGCCGTCGCGCGGCTCTACGTGCGGTCGAACGAGGGGGCCATGGTGCCGGTCGGCTCGCTCGGCACGATCAGCCGCGAGCTGGG
>CAKULR010000097.1 GCA_934667295.1 uncultured Kiritimatiellota bacterium | reverse complement strand
CCCGCGTGGCAAGGCCGATCTCCAGGCGCACGCGCCGCGCCGCCGGGGGGAACGTGCCCGTCAGGCGGTAGACGCCGCGCCGGTCGCGCGCCACCGTCTTCCCCATGCCCCGCCCCGCAAGGGCGTCGCCGCCGAGGGGCGCGCCGGAGGCGTCGAGCGGCACGAGCTTCAGGCCGCCCGTCCAGTCCGCCGTGCCGAGGTTGCGCAGGTCCAGCTCGAACTTGAAGTCCCGTCCGTACGCCTCGGGCGGCACCGGCACCTCGTAGGAGACGGCGGACGGCGCGGCGGCGGCGAAGGCGAGCCCGGCGCGGTGCGGCGCACACGTCGCGCCCGGCCCCGGCGTCCAGCGGGCGGCGTTCGCGTGCTCGTAGGCCCCGGCAAACAGGTTGGCGCACGATTCGGAGTCGTAGTACTCGAAGCGCCCGGGCGCATCCGCCACGTAGAAGAGCTTTTCCGTACCCGCCGGGATCTTGAAGCGGAGGACGACGTTCTTCCGATAGTCCGTACCCTGCACGGCCTCGAACGGCAGCATCCGCTCGTGTCCGTTCACGATTCCCTTCAGCGCAAAGGCGGTGTAGCTGTCGCCGGGAGCCGTACACGGCGGCGGCGCGACGAGGTTCTTCCGCCGCAGCGCGTCCACGTCGATCTGCAGCTCGTAGGTCGCGTCCGTGCGGGCGGCGGGGTCGAACGCGAGCGGGAAGGTCTTCGGCTGCGGCGCGGTGGCGGGGTCGCTCGTGCGCGCGACGAGCGGGGCGACGGGCGTGACGGAGACGTTCATGCGGCGCGCCTCGTCGTTCATCGTGCAGACGATGTAGCGCCCCCCGCAGACGAACTGCGGATGCGGGTCGGGGTGGAGACCGGATTCGTTCTCCTTCGCCGCGATGCGCGGACGCTTCGAGTGGATGTAGACGCCCCGGTGCGTCGCGCGGTTCCAGAAGCGCACCGTCCAGCCGCAGCCGCGCCACCAGCCGCCCCAGGACTCGTCGCCCACGAGGTACCGGTTGTCCGCCGTCATCGTCGCATGCGCCATGCCGCTCGGGCCGATCCGCCACTGGCGCCCCGTCGCGAGGTCGTGGTAGACGACGCCCGACGAGCACCAGTAGAAGCCCTTCCCGTCCTCGGCGAAGTATTCATGCGTCGCGTAGTTGGTGATCTTCGAGGTCACCTCCCAGTTCCGCCCCACGCGGAAGAGCCAGAGGCGGGGGTACACGTCGTCCGGCGCGCGCAGGACGTCGCTCACCCAGCCCGTCGCGTCGAAGGTCGCGCGGGCGCGTTCGTCGGGGTACAGCTCGCCCGGCGCCTTGAAGCGCGCCCGCTCCCAGGCGCACAGCGCGAGCGTGGGGTCGACGGGACTGAACTGCCCGTGGTTGCAGTAGAAGTCCGTCTGCGTCCACTCGGTCCACGCGCCGGTCGCCGTGTCGATGACGCCCTGGCGGTATTGGTTGTCCACGCGGACGTCCAGGAACACGTACCGCCGGTCGGGGGAGAGCGTGGGGTGCGTGCCGCGCGCGGTCTTCGTGCCGGGCTTCGTCGCGGCGAGGGCGGCGGGCCACGGACAGAGCAGGTTGTCCTTCAGGGGATCGACGAGGAAGTCGCGCCGGTGGACGCCCGCCGCGTCCACGTACCACATCTGGTCCGTCTTCACGTCGATCCAGGGAATCGTCCCCCCGGCCTTCAGGTCGATGATCTCCTCCTTCGCGAGGTCCACGAGCGCCAGGCGCTTCGGGACGTGGACGCGCGCGCCCCTGCGGTCGGGCGGGAACTCGTCGTCCGAGGCCCAGAAGACGAGGAAGCGCCCGTCGTCCGTCATCGACTTCGCCGTGAAGTAGAGCGACTGCTGGTTGAAGGCCGCCCGCCCCGGCTCCAGCAGGTAGGAGACGACGCCCGTCTGCGGGTCCTCGTGCCGCACGAAGAGCTTCGATTCCTCCGGCGTCTTGACGCCCGCCGCCCATGCGCCGATGGCGCACGCCAGCGCGCAGACCGTTCCCAGAACTCGCCTCATCGCGTCATCTCCCTTTAGAACTTGTTGAAGTAGGAACAGGTGCGGTCGAACGCGGCGCCGCCCGCGCCCACGCGGAAGAGGCGGAATTCGCCGGCGGCGGGCTTCACCGCCACGAGCTCGAACAGCATCTCCTGCGCGCGGTTGAACGCGACCGTGCGCGCGCCCCAGGGCTTGTTCATGCGGTTGACGCCGCCGTAGCCCTGCGAGATCGTCCAGTTCACGCCCCGCAGCTCCATCTCGTTGTCGAAGTGGCTGTCGCCGCAGAAGTAGCCCGCGAGGGCGTTCGGACGCGCCTTCGCGAAGTTCTCCAGCGCCGCCATGAACGCCGACCGCCCCTGCGCGTCGCAGCCCCGCTGGTACTGCTTCCAGTGCCCGATCTCGCTGAAGACGCAGAAGTGCCCGAAGACGGCCGCCGTCCAGTCCGCCGGCATCGCGGCAAGCGCCTTCGCGACGAAGTCGATCTGGCCCTGCGAGAGGCCGAAGTAGGCGCCGTCGGAGGTGTTGCAGAAGACCGCGCGGAACCGCTTGTCCGGCACGTCGAAGTAGCCCCACGAGCGGTTCTCGCCGAAGACCACCTTGAAACCGTGCCGCTCCGCGAGTCCGTTGAACGTGTCGCCGAAGCGCGCGGAGGAGATGGGGCGCGTCTTGCGCCCGAGGAACGGGCCGTGGTCGTGGTTGCCGAGGCAGAAGAGGACCGGACGCGCCGTGTAGTCGTGGTAGACGCTCTCCGCCACGGCCATGCGCGCGAACGCCTCCTCGTCGCTCCTGCAGCCGTTGTCGTAGTCGTGGTCGCCGCCGTCCACCAGGAAGTCGCACCCCGCGCGGTCCGCCGCCGCCTGCGCGAAGAGGACGTGGTAGCGCGCGTTCGAGAAGTCGAGCGGCGCGGCCTTCGCGGTCAGGTGGGAGTGGAGGTCGGTCATGAACGTGAACGCAACCGTCTCGTCCGCGCCCTTCCACGCCCGGTAGCGCGCCACCGCCTCGTCGATCTGCCGGTTCGCCCACGCGGGCAGCCCCCCGCGGATGTCCTCGGCGGCGCAGACCCGCACCGTGGCCGCCGTCGCGGCCGTTCCGAGGAGAAAACCCTTCCGTGTCATGTTCATGTCGTCGCCAACCCTTCCTGTCCCGTTTCGCCCGCTGCCGCCGTGCCGCGCGCAAGCTCGCGCAGGCGCAGCTGCCCGCACGCGGCCGCGACGTCCTTGCCCCGGCTGCGGCGCAGCATCGTCTGGATGCGCGCCTTCATGAGCACGTCGAGGAACGCGAGCTGCGTCGCCTCGTCCGGCGTCTCGAAGTCGGGCCGGTGCTCCACCGGCGAAAGCGGGATCAAATTCACCTTGCAGTCCGGCAGCGTCTTCAGGCGGCGCACCAGCTCCTCCGCGCACGCGCGCGAGTCGTTCAGCCCCTTCACGAGCGTGTACTCGAACGTGATCACGCGCCCCGTTGCGCGCGTGTAGGCGCGGCACGCCGCCAGCAGTTCGTCGAGCGGCCAGCGCCGGTTGACGGGCATGAGCTGCGAGCGGAGCGCGTCGTTCGGCGCGTGGAGCGACACGGAAAGCTCGAACTGGAGGCCTTCGGCCGCGAGCTTCGCGAAGCCCGGCACGACGCCGCAGGTGGAGAGCGTGATGTGGCGCGCGCCGAGGTTGGGGCCCTTCCCCGCGTTGAGGAGCTTCAGCGCGCGCAGCGTCGCGTCGTAGTTCGCGAACGGCTCGCCCATGCCCATCACGACGAGGTTCGTGAGGCAGAGGCCCGAGCCCTGGCGGCGGTTCTCGGGCGTCGCGAAGAGGCGCTGCGCCGTCATGACCTCTGCGACGATCTCGTCCGCCGTGAGCGACCGCACGAGGCCCCGGCTGCCGCTCGCGCAGAACGCGCAGCCCATCGCGCAGCCGACCTGGGTGGAGACGCACTGCGTGAGGCGGCCCTGCGCGGGGATGACGACCGTCTCGACGGCCTGGTCGTCCGCGAGCCCGAGGAGGAGCTTCACCGTGCCGTCGGCGGCGCGGTTCGTCGCGCGCACGGTGGGGACGACGAGGGGGAACTCGCGCTTGAGCGTTTCGCGGAAGTCCTTCGGCAGCGTCGTCGCCGCGTCCCAGTCCTGGATCCAGTCGCGGTAGAGCGCCTGGAGGATCTGGTCGGCGCGGAAGGCGCGCAGGCCGCGCGAGACGAGGATGGGCTTCCACTCGTCGGGGAGGATGGACCAGGCGGGCGTCATTTTCTCTCGATTCCCTTCAGGATCTCGTCGATGCGGTCGTGGACGTCCGCCTGCACGGCGTCGCCGCTCACGCCGAGGCGCAGCACGGCGCTCTCGAACTGCGCGTAGAGGATGTCCGTCATCACGTCCGTGTTCAGGTCTTCGCGGAACTCCCCGTGGCGCACGCCGAGGGTGAGCAGCGTGTGGATGATGCGCCTGAGGCCGATCGTGAACTGCATGATGCGCCGCGCCATGTCGTGGTTCGCGCGCCGCATGGCCATCACGTAGTCGATGACCACGCAGAGGAAGTCGCGGTTGTCGAAGAGCGTCGCCGTCACGACCGTGCAGATCTGCCGGAGGCGCACGGCGGCGGGCAGCTTCGAGTGGACGATCTCCGCGTGCTTCTGCACGATGCGCCCCAGCACGAGGTTCACCGCCCCGTCGAAGATCTGCCGCTTGTTGCGGAAGTAGCGGTAGATCACCGTGCGCGCGACGCCGCACGTCTCCGAGATCTCGCGGAACGAGACGTCCCGGTAGCCGAGCTTCGCGAACAGCCGGATGGCGTTCGCGATGATCTCCTGCTTGCGCGCGCGGTGATCGACCGTCGGCGTCACGCCCGTTCCCTCCGTTCGCGCGTCACCAGCGTCTCGAAGCGCGCCGTGCGCGGGAACATGTCGAAGAGCCGCACGTCGCGCACCGCGTACGCCTTCGCGAGCGCCGCAAGGTCGCGCGCGAGCGTCGCCGGGTCGCAGCTCACGTAGAGGATGCGCCGCGCCGGACGGTTCGCGAGCCAGCCCGGCACGTTCGGCTCCATGCCGCCGCGCGGCGGATCCGCGATCACGGTGTGCTGCCGCCCCGCCTTGATCCGCCCGAGGCTCGCGCCCACCCGCTCGCAGAAGAAGTTCGCCGGCACGCGCAGGGCCTCGGCGTTGCGCTTCGCGCTCGCGACGGCGCCCCGGTCGCTCTCCACTCCGACGAGGCGCGGCGTCTCCGCCGCCGTCCCGCCCGCGAGGCAGCAGAGGCCGAACACGCCCACGCCGCTGTAGAGGTCGAGGATGTGGGGCGCCTCCGCCGCGCCCGCCGCATACGCCTCCCGCACGGCCTTCACGAGCCGGTCGCCGACCTGCGGATTGACCTGGTAGAAGCCGCCCGCCGCCACGCGGAAACGCCGCCCGTCCGTCGTCTCGTGGAGTTCCAGACCGCGTGGCGGCTCGCCGAGCCACCACGTCACGCCGTCGATCGGCGTCCAGCGCACTGTCACGTTGTCCGCCGCCCGCGCGCTCTGCCGCACGGCCTTCGCCCCCTGCGTGAGGAGCGCGAAGACGCCCGCGCGGATGTTCGTCAGCTCGGCGTTGATCTCCGGGCACGCGAGCGGATCCTGCGGCGTGTCGACGACGTGGTGCTCCGGCTCCGTCCGGTATCCGAGCACCCACGCCCCGTTCCGCCTCTCCGTGTGGTAGACGACCTTGTTGCGGTAGTGGAGCGGCTGCGGCGCGGCGACGACCGTGGGCGCCGGCGCGCCGGGCGCCGCCTTCTGGAGGCAGTTCGCGAGCTGGTCCCGCTTCATCCGCACCTCGGCCTCGTAGGAGACGCCCGCGTAGACCATGCCCGGCACGGTCGCGCCCGGCTCCCGCCGGTCGGGCGACGCCTCCACGATCTCCGCGAGACGCGCCTTCACATAGCGCTTCTTCTGCTCCGCGATCTCGGCCCGCACGGTCTCGCCCGCGAACGCGCCCGGCACGAAGCAGACACGCCCGTCGCCGAGACGGCCGAGGCCGTCCCCGCCGTAGACGTTCTTCTCGATCTTCAGCGTCACCGTCATTTCGCGTCCGCCCCTTCCGTTCCCCAGCGGCGCGCGTACATGGTCGCGCCGATGTCGCGCGCGGCCTCCACGAGTTCCGGGTAGGGCGTGTCGGTGACGGTCACGAAGCCGATCTGGTAGTTCTCGCCGTCCGCGCGCCCGGTGAGCGCCTGGTCCTGCCACTGGAACCAGTGCGTGCCGACGAAGCGCGGGTGGTCGAGACAGGCGTTCAGGAAGTCGCGATAGCACTGCGCGCGCTCGGCCTGGTCGCGCGTCCCCACGAGGCCCGTGTGGAACATGCCCCGGTCGAGCGCGCCGAAGTGGAACTCGCCGTTGATGAGCGGCTTGTCGATTGCGGTCGCGGGCAGGTCCTTCACAGGACGGCGGTTGTAGATGTTCACGCTCACGACGTCGCAGAAACGCGCGCTCTCCTCGTAGATCACGTCCGCGCCCCAGGCGATGCGCGTGCCGAGGTAGAGGCGGTTCGGCGCCGCCTCCCTGATTGCGTCGCGGATGACGCGGAAGTACTGCGCCACGACGCGGCGGTGCAGGTCTTCGAGGTCGGCGCCCGCCTTCGCCTCGTCGACGGCGTTCGTGCCGGCGAGGAAGGCGTCCC
>CAKULR010000096.1 GCA_934667295.1 uncultured Kiritimatiellota bacterium | reverse complement strand
CAGGCGCTGAAGGTGGCGTGCCTCGAGGAAATCGCCTTTACGAAGGGCTGGATCGACGCCGCGCAGCTTCGCCGCCACGTCCTGGCTCGTCCAGTCCGCAGGCTTGTCCACGTTGAGAAGTCCGGTCATGGCGTCACCTGCAGGTCCGTGGCCGCGGCGATGGCGCCGAGGATGGCGGCACGGCCGTCCTCCAGGGAGCCGGGCACCGTCGCACCCGCCGCGGCGCGGGGGCCGCCGCCGGCGTGGGACGCACGGGCGCCGCGGCGCGCTCGTCTTCGGAGAAGGAGAGATCGACGTTCGACAGGTCCAGCGTCACCTGTTCGTCCTCCGCAGGGTCCCGCTCCGGATCCGCCGACACCGTTCCCCGCAGCGCCCCCGCGCCCGCCACGAGCGCGGCGTGCAGCGCAAGCGAGGCGGCGAAGCCGACCGCGAATCCCGAAAGGTCCGTCACTCCCGGCTCCCCCGCACCTGGAAACTCGCCTTTTCGACGCCGGAGGCCTTCAGCCGCGCCAACAGCTCGATGCCCGCGCCGAGCGACGCCTTCCGGTCGCCCGCGATCAGGACGGGCAAATCGGGCTTCACCGCCACGAGGCGCCGCACCTCCGCAATCAGCGCCTCACGTTCCAGCGCGCGCCCGTTGAGCTGGAGCGCGTCGTGTTCGTCCAGCGTCACCACGATCCGCTCGCCCCGTTCGTGGACGCCCGCCGCATGGGGCAGGTCCACCTTCATGCCCCGGTGGACCGCCATGTCGAAGACGGCATAGACGAAGAACACGAGAACGAGGAACATCACGTCCATCAGCGAGACGAGCTCCAGACGCGCCTCGCGCGCGAGGAAGGGCGAGGAGAGCTTCACGGCTCGGCGCTCCGCCGTTCGCCCTCCCGCTCCAGACACGCCGCCGCCTTCGTGAGCAACCCCAGCAGGAAGTTGTAGGGGAAGAGGAGCACGAGGGCGGCGACGATGCCCGCCGCCGTCGTGATCAGCGCCTCGCCGATGCCCGCCGTCGCCGCGAGGGGGGAGGCGTTCTCGGCGAGCTTGAAGGAGCCGAACGTCTTGATGATGCCCGTCACCGTGCCGAGGATGCCGAGCATCGGCTCGGCGGTGATGATCGTGGAGAGGAATCCGAAGCCGCGCTGGAGGCGGTTGAGGCGGTCCTGCGGGTCGTCGAACGGACCCGTCTCGCGGGCGAACGCCCGAAACGCAAGCAGACGCTCCACGACGAGCGCAAGCCCCACCACCGAAAGGACGAGGATGGGCCACATCACCGGCCCGCCGTCCTGAAACCATTTAAAGGCGTCGTTCATGCTTCGTCAAACGAAGAAGACGGCCGAAAGGTTCATCCGGAACCATCGACCGTCCTCCCCGTCGTCGTGCCTGCGCCTACTTCGCGACGATCTGGCCCGCCTTGGCGAGCATCTTCGCCTCGACGCTCTGGATCTCCGCGAAGCCCTGCGAGCTGTGCGGGTTCAGGCCGTTGGAGGCCTCCATCGAGCTGTCGGCTTCGTTGTAGATCGTCGCCGCGAGGCCCGTGAGGCTCTCGAAGAAGATGTTGCCCTTGTAGAGGCCGAGCGTCACCTCCGCCGTCGCCTTGTCGGCCCACACCTGGATGGCCGCGCGCGCCGCGCGGGTGGCGGGGTCGAACCAGCGGCCGTCGTAGATCTGGTCGCTGACGAACTTCGAGAGCTGCTGGAAGAGGAGCGTCGAACGGCGGTCCATGACGCCCTCGTAGATGTACTTGAGACCCCAGCTCAGCACCTCCATGCCAGGCGCCTCGTACACGCCCCGGCTCTTCGTGCCGATGATGCGGTTTTCAAGCGCGTGCTTCATGCCGATGCCGTTGCGGCCGCCGATTTTGTTCATCTCCAGCATCACAGCGTAGGGCGACATCTCCTTGCCGTTCACGGCGACGCAGCGGCCCTTCTCGAACTTCAGCGTGACCTTCTCGATTTCGTCCGGCGCCTGGTCGGGCCATACGCCCATGGTGGGCTTGACGATGCGCATCGAGGTCTCCATCGATTCCAGGTCCTCGGCCTCGTGCGAAAGGCCGGCGAGGTTCGCGTCGGTGGAATACTTCTTCTTCGTGCCGACGAACGCCGTGATGCCGCGCTCGGCAAGGAACTCCACCATCTGCGTGCGGCCGGGGAACTTCTTGAGGAGGTCCGCGTCGCGCCAGGGGGCGTATACGCCGAACTCCGGGTCGAGCACGTTCGTGTAGCGCTCGAAGCGCATCTGGTCGTTGCCGCGGCCCGTCGCGCCGTGGACGAGCACCGTGCAGCCGGCCTTCTTCATCTCCGGCAGGAGCGCGCGCACCGTCACCGCGCGGGCGATGCCCGTCGAGTTCCAGTAGCCGCCGTCGTACATGGCCTGGCACTTGAGCGTCTCGAAGCAGATCTCGGCCATGTCCGCCGTCACGTCGACGATCGTCGTGTCGACGCCGGTGGGGGCCATCTTCGTCTTGATGTCGTTGATGTCCTTCTCGTCAGGCTGGCCCACGTTCGCGGAGAACGCCTTCACCTTCACGCCCGCGTCCTGCAGCACGCAGCAGATGGTCTTCGAATCGAGCCCGCCCGACACGCACACGCCGACGGTTTTGCCTTTGAGATCAGCCAGTTTCATTTTAAGCGAACCTTTCCTTTTTGAAAAGACGGCGGATAGTATAGCACAATTTCCGCGCGTGGAAACATTCTACGGGAGGAGGCCGCAGAAGGCGAGGCGGCGGTCGATCTCGGCCTTTTCGGCGGACGAAAGCCACACCTCGTCCACAAGCCACTTCCGTCCGCTCGTGTCGCCCTTCGGGGGACGCCGCCGCGTGTAGGTGTTCGTGAAGACGCCGCGCCGCTGGAGGACGTAGAGGTGCGGGCCCCGCATCTGGTCGTCGGAACCGCCGAAGTTCTCGCCCAGGTTGACCATGAGCAGGTACTTCGCGTAGAGGTCCGTGAGCTTTCCGTCCGGATCCCCCCGCTGCTCCTCCGCCCACATCCGCGCCAGGAGGTCCGCATACGCCGGCCGCTGCGTGATCAACCCCTCCGTGCCGAGCGCGCGTCCCTGGTAGAGCCAGCCCTTCGCGCCCCAGCCGCTGAAGACGGTGCGGATCGCCGGCTTCGCCGCCACGAGCTGCACGATGCGGGCGTTGACCGCGCATCCCGGGGACTCCTCCTTCACGTACCCGTAGACGGCAGGGTAGTCCTTCGCGAGCTGCACAAGCAGCTTCACGTCGGGCTGCGGACTCTTCCCGTTGTACGTCTGGATGATGACGGGGCATTTCGCGATCTGCGCAAGCGCGCGGTAGTGTACCTCGATGGCGCCCTGCGTCTTCGCGTCGTCCGGCGGACGCGCCAGGATCGCCGCCTTCTTCACGCCGTGGCGCGCGAACGCCGCGTTCGCCTCGCGGACGCGCGCGAGCGCCGACGCGGAGGTCGGACCCGGGCAGATCGCCGTCAGGCATGCCGTGAAGTCCGGTTGCGCCGCCCGCGCCGCGAGCGCGTCAAGCCCCTTCACGTATTCGCCCTCCCGGACGAGGTCCGCCACCTCGCCCGCCGTCGGCCACACGACGCCCGCCGCGCCACCCGCGCCCACGAACGCGGCCTCCTTCGCAAGCACCGCGCAGTCCAGCGCGCCCTCCGCCGTCCACGGCGTGCAGAGGAGCGGGAACGGTCCCCGGATCGCCGTCGGCATCCCGCGCCGGAAGCCGTCCAGCAGCGCGCGTTTACGCGGGTTGTCGAAGGACGGCCTCTGCGCGCCCGGCTTCTCCGCCTCGTGTTCGACGCTCCAGCCCGTCCATTCGCGGAACGCATGGTAGGTCCAGTCCCAGCCCTCCTCCTCGAAGACGTCGATGCAGTCGCGCAGGTAGTCCGCCGCCCCCTCGCCCCAGGCGATGGCCGAAAACTCACCCACGTAGATCCGCGCGCCGTGGCGCTTCTGGAAGTCGCGCACCGGCTTCAGCGTCCGCAGCAGGAAGTCGCGATTCCAGCCTTTCGCGGCATCGGGGTACTTCGCGCGCGTCCTGTTCGGGGCCGGGCCGCCGACACCCTGGTGCGTGAAGGCGTGGGGCACGTACATGTGGACCTGGTAGATGATGTTCGTGAGCGCAAGCGGCTTCAGGTAGCTGAACGTCGCCGGGCCGTCGTAGCAGTTCGATTCGACGATGACGGGCGTCTCGGGGTCGACCGCGCGGATCGCCTCGGCGGCGCGGCTCTGGATGGACCAGTAGTCGCAGCCGGGCAGCGCGGGCGCAAGCTGCTGGGGCTCGTTGATGAGGTCGAAGCCGAAGATCTCCGGGCATCCCCTGAAGCGCGTCGCGATCTTCCGCCACGTTGCGATGAACGCCTCCGCGTACGCCGCGTCGTGGCACATGTAGAGGTCCTTCCGCTCGTCGCGCGCGCCGGGGGCGGCGTGGAGATCGACGACGATCTGGATGCCGTACTTCTTCGCCCACGCGAGGTGCTTTTCCAGAAGGTCGAGCTCGCCGTCGATGTAGCGGTCGTAGTCGGCGAGGTCGCGGTTGCCGCCCACGGTGTTCCACTGGCGCGTCATCTGGAAGCGGGCGAGCGTGACGCCCCAGCGGTGGAGGACCTTGAAGTCCTCCTCCGAGAGGCCGTGCCCCAGCATCACGCCGCGCCGCGCGGGCGCGTCCTTCACGCGCGGCGTGTAGGCACAGCGCAGGGTCGCGTTCGTCTCCGGCCAGAGCGGGGGCAGCTCCTCCACCTTGAAGGTCGAAAGGTCGAACTCCACGCGGCCGGTCGCCGCCTGGAGACCGAGCGTGAACGTGCCCGGCGCGCGCCTGGCGCCCACGTTGCCGTCGGTGAACGAGACGGTCTGCCAGGGGAAGTCGTCGCCGACCTGCACCGCGCCGGGGTAGTTCAGCGTACCCGAGGCGTCGTCGCGGTACGTCGCCATGAACTTGAAGCCGAGGTAGCGCGGTTCGGGACGCGAGACGCCGAAGCCGCGCGCCCGGATCGACGCCCGGAAGACCTTCCCGCTAAGGCGCGAAAAGTCGTAGGGACACGTCGCCGAGCCGGAATCCGGCTTCCCCGCCGGGATGTCCACCGTCACGACGTCGCCCGTCCGCGTCGTGTACTTCCCGAGCTTCCAGTTCTCGCCCCCGGCCCACGCCGCCGCCCACAGGAGCCCGGCGCATGCCACCATCCCGAACCGTGCATACCGCATCGTCTTCCCTCCGCTTCGCCGTTATCCCATCAGTTCCCAGCCGGGACGGTAGGTCGCGCGGAGGTATTGGTTCGCCGCGTCGTCGTTCGTGAAGCGCGTACCGTCCCAGAGGAGCTTCTTCACGCCCGCGCGCGGGGCGGCGTTGCCGAGGAGCACCGTCGTCGCAAGCGGCGCGGAGTAGTCGAAGTTGCAGCCGCAGGGGCGGCTCGGGTTGCGGATCGCGCGCAGCCAGTCGGTCTGGTGGTCCATGCCCTTCTCGCGCGGGAAGAGCTTCGGCGGACGTTTCTTGTAGAGGTCCTTCGGACCGAAGACGAGTCCGTCCCCGTGCGGCCCGATGCGGATAATCCACTTCTCGCCCACGAAGACCGAGCCGAGGCTGCCGAGTGCCTGTCCGTACTTCTTCTCCAGCTCCTCGACGATCGGCGGCAGGTTCTGGTAGCCACGCTGGCGGCAGACGCCGATCTTGTCCACGTGGTCCTTGTCGTAGGGCACGCCCGGCTTCACGCCGTCGAACCAGTGGAGCGTCACGGGGTCCATGCCGACGCGCGCCGGGTACCTCCACTCGATTTCGGTCGCCCACGTCCAGCTGCCCGCGCACCCCCATTCGGCGCGCTTCGCCTCCACGCTCTCCGGCACCACCGTCCCCAGGTCGAGCGCCCAGAAGACGGGGTCGATGATGTGCGTGCCCATGTTGCCGATCGAGCCGTTGCCGTAGCCGATCCAGTCGTGCCAGTCGTGCGGATGGAGGCCGTTGTGGTCGGCCGTGGCGGCGTAGTAGTCGCAGACGGGCGCGGGGCCGCACCAGGCGTCCCAGTCCATGCCCTTCGGCGGCTCGGCCTTCGGCGGACGGTAGAGCATCGCGTTCAGGCGGTCGTCGAAGCTCCACACCTCCCGCACCTGCCCGATCGTCCCCGCGCGGATGTACTCCACGAGGCGGCGCATGCCCTCCTCGCTGTGGCCGTGGTTCCCGACCTGCGCGACGACGCCCGTCCGCTTCTGCATCGCGTGCATGAGGCGCACCTCCTCCACCGT
Organism: uncultured Kiritimatiellota bacterium; assembly: GCA_934667295.1. Classification (GTDB taxonomy): domain Bacteria; phylum Verrucomicrobiota; class Kiritimatiellia; order RFP12; family UBA1067; genus RUG572. The sequence goes on along the minus strand of CAKULR010000096.1, from coordinate 526 downwards.
GAGCGCCATCGGCTTCTCCACGTAGACGTGCAGGCCCTTCGCCATCGCACGCAGGGCCGCCGGGGCGTGGTGGTGGTTCGGCGTCGCGATCGCGACGGCATCGAGGTTCTTCGCCTCCTTCTCCAGCATCTCGCGGTAGTCGTAGTAGGCGCGGATCTTCGAGGTGTCCGTCTGCGGCTGGTGCGCCTTGACGACGGCGCGGATCTTGTCCCAGTGCGAGGGATCCGGCTCGGCGAGGCAGACGATCTCCTCGTCCGGCCCGCACATGTTGTTGAGGATGCCGTAGCCCGTCGAGAGCCCCATGCGCCCGCCGCAGCCGATCAGGCCGAGGCGGATCTTCCGCGCGCCGCCCGGTCCGTTCGCCGCCGCGCCGATGGAAAAGAGGGGCAGCGCCGCCGTCCCCGCCGCAAGTTTCAGGAATGTACGTCTCTTCATCTTCTCCGTTCTCCTTTTCACGATTCAGCCGTTCCGATTTCCTCGCAGAGCGCCACGTCGCCGCCGTGGAAGACGAGGACGATGCGGTGGA
>CAKULR010000095.1 GCA_934667295.1 uncultured Kiritimatiellota bacterium | reverse complement strand
GTCTCGGCGACGACCTCGGCGAGCGGCTTCCCGGTCTGGGCCGCGCCCTTCAGGAGCGTCTTCGCGCGCATCATGAACATCGCGGCCGGCACGCCCTTCCCGCTCACGTCGGCGACGAGGAAGGCGAGGGTGCGCGGACCCGTGAAGTAGAAGTCGTAGAAGTCGCCGCCGACCTCCGTCGCCGTCTTCATGCCCGCGTAGACGTCGAACGCCGTCTCGTCCGGGAACGGCGGGAAGACGCCCGGCATCGCGGAGGTCTGGATGTCCGTCGCCATCTTGAGCTCCCGTTCGGTCTGCTCCCGGATCTGCCGCCGCACGAACGCGGAGATGACGAAGCCGACGAGGATGGCGACGAACGCGAGCGCGACGGCGTTGAGGACGGCCGTCGCCCCGATGAGGACGTTGCGCGTGACGGCGGCGGCGGCGCGCGGAATCATCACGTAGACGGGGAAGCTGTCAATCTCGCGCCGCTTCCAGTGGAAGCCGGCCTCCGGCCCCGTCCACTGCGTCCCCTCGCGGTTCGGCACCGCATAGTCGGAGAGGACGAGCCCGGAGGGCGTCGTGACCACGATGCCGCCCGTCCCGCCGACGTGCCAGTTGCGGGAGAGCCCCACGAGCGACGTGCGCGCGAGGCCGCGCAGGGACGCGCCGTCGCAGCCGATCTCCACGAAACCGCCCTCGGGCCGCCACACGCCGACGTACTTGCGCCAGGAGCCCTTCGCCGTGTTGGGCTGGAACGCCTGGCAGAACTCCGTGACCGGCTCGTCGATGAGGCACATCATCTCGGCCGCCTGCCCCTCCGCCTTCGCGAAGTCGAAGCCGATGTAGCCGGGCTCGGAGGACTGGACGATGACGCCGTTCGTGTCCGCCACGCAGATCTCGGTGATGCGCAGCTCGCGCGCAAGGGCCCGCAGGGAGAGGACGTCCGTCTTCGCACCGTCCTCCAGGCGCTCGCGCACCGCCATCGCCTGGCGGACGAGCCGGGTGTTGACGCGGGAGCGGATCTCCGTCTCCACATCCGCAAACGCGCTGTCGATGAGGCGGTCCGCCTCGCGCGCGGCCAGACGGTCGTGGACGAACCACGTCACCGCCATCGAGACGGCGAAGGCGAGGACGATGCTCAGCGCGAGCTTGAGGTTCAGGCTGCGGCGCGCGGTCATTTCGCCTTCCCCTCCGTACTGACGGCGTTCGCGGCGGCCAGCACGTCCGGGCGGCGCCGGTTGACGGCGACGCCGTAGCCCTCGCGCGTTTCGAGGGGCGAGGCGACGAGGCGCCCGCCCGACTGCGCGGCCCAGCTCCGGAGGGGCACGGCATCGAAGAAGATCGCGTCCACGTCGCCCCGCCTCAGCGCGGCCACGGCATCCGTCGCGCGCGCGAAGCGCACCGGGTCCGCCCCGTGGTTGCAGAGGTAGAGGTCGCCCGTCGTGCCGGGCTCGGCCCCCACGCGGAAGGACGCGATCTGCGACATGCGCGGGCGCGGGCCGTCCGCCCGGTAGAGGAAGCAGTTGCGGCCCGTCGCGTTGGGCGCGGAAAAATCGACATCGCGCCGCCGCGCCTCGGTGATCGTGATCGTCGCGTTGCCGAAGTCGGCCGTCCCGGCCTTGAGCCGGGGCAGGATCTCCTCGAAGGCGACGGCCTCGACGACGAGCGGACGCGCCAGTCGCGCGGCGATGCGGCGCGCCAGGTCGACGTCCGTCCCCTCGCACTGCCCCGCCGCGTTCGTCCAGCAGCACGGCGGCGTCGTCGGGTGCGTGAGGAAGACGAGCGGAGCCGCCGGATCGGCGGACGCCGCCACCTTCCCGTCGGAACACCCGACGAGCGCGGTCAGCAGCAGGAGCGTGGCGCAGAGGGCTTTCACGGGATTCAGAGCGTTCCGAAGATGCGGTCGCCCGCATCCCCCAGGCCCGGGACGATGTAGTAGTGCGAGTTCAGCCGCTCGTCCTTCGCCGCCGTGTAGACGGGCACGTCGGGATGATGCTCCTCGAAGTGCGCGATCCCCTCCGGCGCGGAGACGAGGTTGAGGAAGATGATCTTCTTGTAGCCGCGCTTCTTGAGCTGCCCCCCGGCGTCGACGGCGCTGCCGCCCGTCGCGAACATCGGATCGATCACGCTCGCGAGTTCGTCGCCCTTCGCCGGCGGCACCTTCGCGTAGTAGGGAACGGGCTCCGCCGTCTCCTCGTTGCGCTGCATGCCCAGCACGCCCACCTTCGCGTAGGGCAGCACGTGGAGCATCGCGTCCAGCATCCCCATGCCCGCGCGGAGGATCGGCACCAGCACGATCTTCTCGTCGATCCGCCGCCCCGTCGTCTTCGCGACGGGCGTCTGCACCTCGACGGGCTTCGTCCGGAGGTCCTTCAGCGCCTCGAACGCCAGGAACTCGGTGATCTCGTTCACGAGCTCGCGGAACAGCTTCGGGGGCGTCGCCTGGTCGCGCATGAGCGTCATGCGATGGTCGACGAGGGGATGGTGGAGAATCGTGGTCATGGGAGATTAAGTGATTAAGTGGTTAAGCAGTTAAGTGGTTAAGTAGGCGACGGTTAAAGGGGAGGGCCGCGCTTGTCGCGGCCGGGGTTCTACAATAACGAGAGGCGGAAGGGAGGAAAATCCCCTTCCGCCCGTCGTATTTTCACGGCTTCACGCGCAACGTCCCTTAGAAGTTGACGGTGATGCCGAAGCCGCCCCAGGCGAAGTCCTTGTACTGGCCGTAGTCGGCGCCCGAACCGTGGTCGGCGGCGTCGCGCAGGTCGCTGTCGATGATCGAGCAGTAGGCCACCTTCGCGAAGAGGCCGAAGTGCTCCGTGAGCTGGTAGTTCGCGTCGAGCATCCACTTCATCGTGGCCATGCCGCCGTTGTGGAACTCGGTGAAGCCCGCCGTCGGGAAGCACCAGTTGTAGCGGTGGTCGCGGTAGACGAACGTGACGGACGGCGTGAGCGTGAGCTTGTCGCAGGGCTTGAAGACGTGCTTGACGCCGAACTGGATGAGGTCCGCGTTGTTCTCGTGGTACTCATGCACGAAGTCGACGAACGGCACGATGTAGGGGTTGAGGAGGGCGAGCGAATGGTTGAAGTCCATCGTCGTCGCCGTCGAGCCGTTCATCTTGTGGTGGCGGCGGTGGGGGTAATAGTACCACACGACCGACGCACGGTAGTCGAGACCCCACGTGTCGTTGTCGTCGAACCAGAACGTCTTGCCGTAGTGGACGTTGTAGTCCCACTCGTTGAACGCCTTGCCGTAGCTGTCACGGCGCTTGTCCGTCAGGTCGGTGTTCGACCACACGCCCACGCCGAGATAGCCAAGATTGCCGAAATAGGCGATTTCGCCCGGAATGTTGAAGTTGACCTCCACGTACCCCTGCATCGTCGGCTCGGAGTTCACGAGCGAACCGTAGAGCTGGTAGCCCGAGTACATGCCATAGTTGCCGAAGCCCCACACGATGGGATCGTCCGACTTCTCCAGCACCGGCTTCGCCTCGGCGTTCTCGGTCTTGGTCTCTGTTTCCTGCGCACACACCACGCCGGCCGTCAGGACGGCGGCGGCGATCATCAGCTTCTTCATGGCTATCCCTGTTTGTGGTTGGTGGACCCCATGCCGCCCTGGGCACGGAGTCGTTGAAAGAAAGATTGGGATAGTCTATCAAAAAGGCCCCCCGTCTGGCAAGTACGATGGGACATCGGTCACAACGGTTAAATTACCGCTTCGCGGCTTTAAGTAGTTAAGTCGCCGCTACACGGCTTTAAATTGTGCTTCGCACCACGGGAGGGACGCAATTCATTGCGTCCGCCAGATGGAATCGTTTCTTATAGATACGGCAATGAATGAGGCTGATTCTCCCCAGGATGAAAGCAACTCCGATTCGTATGGCTCTCGCTACCGCTCCGCAGAATGTTCCTGCCAAAGGCTGTAACATTCACACTTCACGCCCCTGTAGGTGATTGTCTGTGACGGACTTCTGCGAAGCCAGATGTAGTCTGCGGAGCGGTAGCGAGAGCATCAATCATCGGAGTTATTACTGGAGGGCGAGCGCGCCCGCACGGGCCGTGACCTTGACGGTCGAGCCGGGCGGATACTTTCCGGCGATGAGCGCACGGGCGACCGGCGTTTCGAGGTCGCGCTGGATCGCGCGCTTCACGGGACGCGCCCCGTAGGCCGGGTCGTAGCCGTCCTTCGCGAGCACCGCGAGGCCCTTTTCGTCGATCTCGAAGCCGACCTCCTGCTCCGCCAGCCGTTTCGCGAAATCCTTCAGCTGCAGCTTCACGATGGCCTTGATCTGGTCCTCCGTGAGGGACTTGAACTCCAGGATCTCGTCCAGGCGGTTGAGGAATTCCGGACGGAAGATCGTCTTCAGCGATTCCCTCGGCGCATTGGAGGTCATGATCACGACGGCGTTCTTGAAGCTCACCGTCCGCCCGTGCGAATCCGTCAGGCGTCCGTCGTCCAGCACCTGCAGCAGCAGGTTGAAGACGTCCGGATGCGCCTTCTCGATCTCGTCGAGCAGGACGACCGAGTACGGTTTGCGGCGCACGGCCTCCGTGAGCTGCCCGCCCTCCTCGTAGCCGACGTAGCCGGGGGGCGCGCCGACGAGACGCGACACGTTGTGCTTCTCCATGTACTCGCTCATGTCGATGCGCACCATCGCGCTCTCGTCGTCGAAGAGCTCGCTCGCAAGCGCCTTCGCGAGTTCGGTCTTGCCCACGCCGGTCGGACCCAGGAAGAGGAACGCGCCCACGGGACGCTGGCGGTTCTTGATGCCCGCGCGCGAACGCAGCACCGCGTCCGCCACCGCGTCCACCGCCTCGTCCTGGCCGATGACCCGCTCGTGCAGCGTCTCGGGCAGCTTCAGCAGCTTCGCCCGCTCGCCTTCCACGAGCTTCGTCACGGGGATGCCCGCCCAGCGCGAGACGACCTCGGCGATTTCGTCCGCCGTCACCTCCTCGCGCAGAAGCTGCGAGCCGCCCTCCTTCTGGATGTCCGCCTCGTGTTCCCGCAACTTCTTTTCGAGGTCGGGGATGAGTCCGTACTTGAGCTGCGACGCCTTCGCGTTGTCGCCCGCCGCGAGCGCGGCGTCGAACGCAAGGCGCGCCTCGTCCAGCTTCGCGCGCACGCTCTTCACCTCTTCCAGCGACGCTTTCTCGTTCTTCCAGCGCGCCGTCATCGCGTCCGCCTTCGCCTTCTCCTCGGCGAGTTCCTTGCGCAGTTCGTCGAGGCGCTTCTTGGAGGCGTCGTCCGTCTCCTTCGCGAGCGCGATCTCCTCGATTTCGAGACGGCGCACGTGGCGCGAGATCTCGTCGAGTTCGGCCGGACAGGAGTCCATCTCCGTGCGGATCGAGGCGCACGCCTCGTCGAGAAGGTCGATCGCCTTGTCCGGCAGGAAGCGGTCCTGGATGTAGCGTGCGGAGAGCGTGACCGCGCTCACCAGCGCCTCGTCGCGGATGTGGACGTTGTGGTACTTCTCGAAACGCTCCTTGAGGCCGCGCAGAATCGACACCGTGTCCTCCTCCGAGGGCGGGTCCACCTGCACCGGCTGGAACCGGCGTTCGAGCGCCGCGTCCTTCTCCATGTACTTGCGGTACTCGTCGAGCGTCGTCGCGCCCACGCAGTGCAGCTCGCCGCGCGCGAGCATCGGCTTGAGCATGTTGCCCGCGTCCTGCGAGCCTTCGGTCTTGCCCGCGCCCACGATCGTGTGGATCTCGTCGATGAAGAGGATGATGCGCCCGTTCGCCGCGCGGATCTCGTTCAGGACGGCCTTCAGGCGTTCCTCGAACTGGCCCCGGTACTGCGCACCCGCCATGAGCGCCGTCATGTCGAGCGAGAAGACCGTGCGGTCCTTCAGACCCTCGGGCACGTCGCCGCGCACGATGCGTTGCGCCAGTCCTTCCACGATGGCCGTCTTGCCCACGCCGGGCTCGCCGATGAGGACCGGGTTGTTCTTCGTCTTGCGCGAGAGGATGCGGATGACGTCGCGGATCTCCGTGTCGCGGCCGATGACCGGATCGAGCTTGCCCGCCCGCGCGAGCTCCACGAGGTCGGTGCCGTATTTCTTCAGCGCCTCGTACTGCCCCTCCGGGTTGTCGGTCGTGACGCGCTGGTTGCCGCGCACGGCCCGCAGCGCCTCCAGGAAGTTCTTCTTCTCCACGCCCGCGTCCTTCAGCATCTTCGCGCAGGGCGTGTTCTCGTCGTCCAGCATGCCCAGGACCAGATGCTCCACCGAGACATACTCGTCCTTCATGTTCCGCGCCGCGTCCTCGGCGTGCATCAGCACGTTCGCGAGGTCGTTCGAGATGTACACCTTGTCCATCTCCACGTTCCCCGTGATCCGCGGCTTGTCGTTGATCGCCTGTTCAAGGCGCGCCGTGAGCGGACCCGTCCCCGCGCCCATTTTCGCAAACAGGTTCGGGACAAGCCCCTGCGAATCCTTCACCAGGGCAAAGAGCAGATGTTCCACGTCGATCTGCTGCTGGCCGTGGTGCCGGGCCACGTTCTGCGCCGCCTCGATCGCTTCGCGGACTTTCGTCGTATATTTATCAGCATTCATGTTTTCGTCTCCTTCGCCCTTTCATAAAGCAGAACCCGTGCCAGCGTTCCGAAGCGAAATCCCACATTCCCACCCGCACAAAAACGCTTCCACTTCTGCGCCAGCTTGACACAGTGTGCAGACATGGCACACCCCCCCTGTGCCCACCGTACCCGCGCCGCCCCGGCGCGGGTACGGCGTTCAACGTGGAATCACGCCCCCATCACCCCCGGATACGGCCC
>CAKULR010000094.1 GCA_934667295.1 uncultured Kiritimatiellota bacterium | reverse complement strand
CCTCCCGAGACGTCACATGCCCCTCCGAAACGTCACGCTCCCTGACGGGAGAAGGCGCGGAGGGAGGTGAGGACGGCGGCGATGGTGGCGAGGGTGGCGACGAAGATGGCGGCGAAGCCGATGAACCAGCCGGGGGCGCCGAGCGCGAAGGCGAGGACGAGCGTGAGGGTGAGCCCGGTGACGTAGGCGATCTGGCCGCAGAGGACGGCGGAGGGGTGCTTGATCCAGGCGGCGTAGCCCTCGACGTAGCCGCGGATGCACTGGAAGACGGGCCAGGCGGCGTAGCAGCACATGACCAGGCGCGCGTGGCCGAGGTTTTCCGGTTCGAGGTTCATGAAGTCGAGGAAGATCCAGTCGCCGAGGCCGGGAACCGCGAGGAGGAGGGGGACGAGCCCGAGGACGAGTCCGGCGGACGCGGCGTAGCGGACCACGCGCCGGTCGCCCGGGTACTCGGGCGGGAACTGGATGGCGAGCGCCTGCATGCGCAGGGCGCCGTAGCCGACCGGGTTCGCGAAGCCGATGGTCGCGTAGTGGACGGCGAGCATGGAGATGCCGCCCGCCGTGCGGTTCACGAAGGCGGCAATCACGGACGGGGCGGTGGCGAGCAGGAAGCCGCCGAGCGAGAGGGGGAGCGTGAAGCGGAACTGGCGCAGCGCGTCGCAGGGGCCGTCGCCGTCGGCGGAGGCCTCCGGGATCTCCCGGACGTAGCGGCGCGCGAAGAGGTGGGTGAGCGCGAATTCGACCATGCAGGGGACCGTGGTCGCGGCGAGCGCCCACATCGCCCCGGTGAGGCCGAGGGGGAGGAGGAGGGCGGAGGCGGCGACGGTGAGCACGATGCGGACGGCGGTCGCGAGCGTGGCGAGTCCGCTTTCGCGGTTGTTGAAGAGGACGACGAGGGGGACGTTCCGCAGGAAGAAGGATCCCTGCATGACGAATCCCCACAGCAGCGTCTGCCGGGCCGTCTCGACGAGATGGGGGGCGAGGCCGAGGTAGTCGCGGAAGATGAACGCGTCGAAGGGCGGCAGGGCGAGGAGGGTCTGCGCCGCGAGGAGCGCGAGCATCATGGAGGTGTTGAGGCGGATGAAGGCGCGGTAGCCGGACCGCGTGCGGGCGAAGACCATGCCCGTCATGACGAGCCCGCCGCCGAGGGCCCCGATCATGAACATGATGGTCTGCCCCTGCGCGAAGGCGGCGTAGGTCCCCTCGCCGAAGGGGCCGTGGGCGGCGATGCCGGCGACGAGCGGGTAGGTGAGGGACTGCGAGAACGCCTGGAGGAGCAGCGGGATGTAGAATCTCGTTGCGCGCGCCGGCGTGTAGCCGCCGAATCTCTCCGCGTCCGTCATGGGGAGCGGGTAGTATACCACACGGCGGCGGATGGCGGCGGGATGCGTTGCGGGGGGCGGACGGCGTGTGGTATACTCTTCCCAACCACATTCAAAGAAGAAGGCAACATGAAAATTGCACAGGATATCACGAAGGACATCAAGTACGTGGGCGTCGACGACCACGAAATCGACCTGTTCGAGGGGCAGTACGTTGTGCCGCGCGGCATGGCGTACAACAGCTACGTCGTCCTGGGCGCGGCGAAGACGGCGGTGATGGACACGGTGGACGCCCGCTTCCTCGAACCGTGGGCGGCGAACGTGGCGGCGGCGCTCGGCGGGCGCGCCCCCGATTACCTCGTCGTGCAGCACATGGAGCCGGACCACTCGGCGTGCATCGCGCGCTTCCTCGCGGCGAACCCCTCGACGACGGTCGTCTCCTCCGCGCAGGCGTTCCGCATGATGAAGAACTTCTTCGGCTCCGACTTCGCCGACCGCCGCCTCGTCGTCAAGGAGGGCGACACGCTCGACCTCGGCGGCGGGCACGTGCTCGCGTTCGTCGCGGCGCCGATGGTCCACTGGCCCGAGGTGATCGTGACGTACGACGCGGGCGAGAAGGCGCTGTTCTCGGCGGACGGCTTCGGCAAGTTCGGCGCGAACGACGTGGAGGACTCCGAGGGGTGGGACTGCGAGGCGCGCCGGTACTACATCGGCATCGTCGGCAAGTACGGTCCGCAGGTCCAGGCGCTTCTCAAAAAGGCGTCCGGCCTCGCAATCGAGAAGATCCTGCCGCTCCACGGTCCGCTCCTCCTGACGGCGGAGGAGATCGGCCACGCGGTGAGGCAGTACGACACGTGGAGCAGCTACCGCGTCGAGAGCGACGGCGTGTGCCTCGCCTACACGAGCGTCTACGGCCACACGAAGGCGGCCGCCCTGAAGCTGCGCGACCTCCTCCTCGCGAAGGGTTGCCCGAAGGTCGCCCTCGCCGACCTCGCGCGCGACGACATGGCGGAGGCCGTGGAGGACGCCTTCCGCTACGGGAAGCTCGTCCTCGCGACGACGACCTACAACGCGGACATCTTCCCGTTCATGCGCACGTTCATCGAACACCTCACCGAGCGCAACTACCAGAACCGCCTCGTCGGCCTCGTGGAGAACGGCAGCTGGGCGCCGACGGCCGCGAAGGTCATGCGCGGCCTCTTCGAGAAGTCGAAGGGCATCTCGTTCTGCGCGAACACGGTGACGATCACCTCCGCGCTCAATGCGGCGAGCGAGGCGCAGCTCGCCGCCCTCGCCGACGAACTCGTGAAATAAGGAGAACTGACGATGAAGAAGACGCTGTTCGCCGCCCTGGCGGCCTGTGCCGGCGCGCTCTGCGCGGCCGAAACGCTCGTCTCGCCCGACGGGACGCTGCGGGTGGACGTGGAGGTGGAAAAGGGGCTCTCCTGGTCGGTGACGCGCAAGGGCGCCGCCCTCATCCTGCCCTCGCGCCTGGGGCTCGACTTCATCGACCAAAAGCCCTGGAGCGGCTTCCGCCTGAAGAAGGCGGCGCGGCGGACGCTTGACGAGACCTGGACGACGCGCCTCTACAAAAAGGAAACGGTGCGCGACCACGCGAACGAGCTCGCGCTCGACCTCGAAGACACCGCCGGGCGCCTCCTCACGCTCGTCTTCCGCGCCTACGACGAAGGCGTCGCGTTCCGCTACGTCGTTCCCGAACAGCCCGCCTTCGACGGGTTCCAGCTGCGGGGCGAACAGACCGAATGGCGCTTCCCGGAGGGCGTGGACGGCTGGTTCACAAGCTACGGCAACTGGGTGTCGTCGCAGGAAGAGGACTTCCGCCGGCGTCCGCTCGCCGACCTCAAGGCGAAGGAGCTGGTCGGCATGCCCGCCGTCGTCAACGTGGGCGCGCAGCGCGTCGCCCTCTGCGAGGCGGACCTCACGAACTGGGCCGGCCTCTACTACCGCGTCCCCAAGAAGGGCCAGAAGCCGGGCGCGGCGACGCTGGAGGCGGCGCTCACCCCGCTGCCGCGCTCCAACGCCTGTGCGCCGGACGTCGCCGTCATCCGCATGACGCCGGCGGCGAGCCCGTGGCGCGTGATGGTCTGCGCGGACTCCGACACGGACCTCCTCAACCGCAACGACCTCATCCTCAACCTCAACCCGCCGCCGGACCCGTCCATTGACTTCGGCTGGGTCAGGCCGGGCGCGTCGAGCTGGGACTGGTGGGTGGAGTCGAACAACTCCCTCTCCACAGACCTCACGATCCGGCTCGTGGACTTCGCCGCCGAGATGGGCTGGCCCTACCACACGATCGACGGCGGCTGGTACGGCTGGGCACGCCGCCCGAACCACGGCCCCGACGTGCCGATCGAAATCCGCAAGGGCTTCGACCTCCACCGCATCATCGCCCACGGACGGGAGAAGGGCGTGGGCATCTGGGTGTGGCTCCACTGGGAGGCCCTGCAGGACAACGGCGTGGAGGAGACGTTCGCGAAGCTGGAACGCTGGGGCGTGAAGGGCGTGAAGATCGACTTCCTCGACCGCCAGGACCAGTGGATGGTGCGGTGGTACGAGAGCACGATCCGCGCCGCCGCGCGGCACCATCTCCTCGTCAACTACCACGGCGCGTTCAAGCCGACCGGCATGAACCGCACGTGGCCGAACCAGATCACGCGCGAGGGCATTCGCGGCAACGAAATGACGAAGTTCACGGACAAGATCACGCCGGCCCATTGCGCGACGCTGCCGTTCACGCGCTTCCTCCTCGGCCCCGGCGACTTCACGCCCGGCAGCGTCGGGAACGGCCACACGGCGGCGTTCACGCCGCAGAACAAAAGGGGACACCGCTACGGCGACGAGACCGACCGCCGTCCGATCTGGGCGGAGGAGATCGGCACGCGCGCCCACGCGCTCGCGCTCTGCGTCGCCTACGATTCGCCGCTCATGACGCTCTGCGACTGGCCGGAGCGTTACCGGGGCGCGAAGGGGATCGGGGCGCTGCGCGCGCTCCCGACCGTCTGGCGGTCGACGCGCCCCTTCACCGGCGCGATCGGCGAGGACTACGGCGTCGTGCGCGAGACGTTCGACGGACGCTTCTACGCGGCCTACCTGGGCGTCGCGGCGAAGGACGTCACGCTGCCGCTCGACTTCCTGCCGGCGGGCACGGCGTGGGAGGCGGCGGTCTACGCGGACGGCCCGCGCGCGGCGGAGGACGCGACCGACCTCGTCGAATCGACGCGGCGCGTCACGCGCGACGCGCCCCTCACGCTCGCGGTCGCCCCCGAGGGCGGCTTCGTCGTCGTGTTCCGGAAGGTCCGGTAGCGAACGGGGGGCCGCCATGCGCAGACAGCTCGTGCTTCTGCCGATTCTCTTCGGCTTCTTTGTGATGGGCTTTGCCGACATCATCTCCACCGCGCTCATCCGCATCGAGGAGGAGTGTCGGCTGTCGGCGTTCGCGGCGGCAGTGCTGCCGCTCATGATCTTCGTCTGGTTCCTGCTGATCTCGATCCCCACGGGGATCCTCTGCGGGAAGATCGGGCGGAAGAACACCGTGCTCGCCTCGCTCGCCCTGACGGTCGCCGCGATGTTCCTGCCCTTCGCCGCGACGGCGGAGCGGTGGTGGATCTACGCGGTGTCGTTCGCCTTCCTGGGCATCGGCAACACGATGATCCAGGCGGCGCTGCCGGCCCTGATGTCGAACGTCGTCCCGCAGGAGAAGCTGACGGCGCGCATTTCGCTGGGGCAGTTCGTCAAGGCCCTCTGCGCGGCGGCGACGCCGGTGGTGGCGCTCTTCTGCGCCGAGCGGCTGGGGAACTGGAAGTACCTGTTCCTCGTCTACGGCGCGCTGACGTTCGTGGCGGCGGCGTGGCTCGCGCTCTCGCCGGTTCCGCGCGAGAAGGCGGCGTCCGTGCCGCCGTCCTTCGCGTCCTGCGTGCGGCAGCTCGCGAGCCCCTACATCCTCGCGATGGTGGTGGGCGTGTTCTTCTCGGTCGCGGCGGACATCGGCTTTGCGGTGGGCGTGCCCGAGTACCTGCGCGACGTGTTCCACCTGCCGACGGACAAGGCGGCGACGGGGCCCGCCGTCTACTTCTTCGCCAAGATGCTGGCCGCGTTCGCCGGGGCGATCGTCTTCGCGCGCATCTCCGCCGCGCGCTGCTTCCCCTGGTCCGTCGGCCTCGCCGTCGGCGCCACGGCGGGCCTCTTCTTCGCGCCGAACCCCACGGTCTTCCTCGTGCTCGTCTTCCTCTCCTCCTTCGGCTTCGCGAACACCTTCGGCATGTGCATGGGGCTTGCGATCAACCACCGTCCGGAGCGGACGAACGAGATCTCGGCGCTCGTCGTGATGGCGATTTCGGGCGGCGGGCTCGTCAAGATCGCCTTTGGCGCGCTGAGGGGGTCTCTCGGGCCCGCCGGCATCGTCTGGACGCTGCTCGCGTGCCTCGTCTACCTGCTTGCGCTGGGCGTGTTCGCCACGTGTTCGCTGAGGGAAACGGCGGGAGGCCGGTCATGATGAGGGTGTTCGGACTGGTGCTGGGCGTTGCCGCCGCGCTGGCGGCCTCGGCCGGGGACTGGGAGTTGAAGAGCGCGCCGCTCGCGCCGGACCGCACGACGGGGCGCCGCCTCGGGGACGGCGCGCTGGAACTGCGCGTCCCCTCGCGCCGCGCCTGCGGCTGGTGGGAGCGCACGCTGCCGATCGACCCCGCGAAGGGGGGCGTGCGCGTGACGGCGCGCGCCGGGATCGTGCCGGACGCGGCGGACGAGCGGATCCACAACGACCTCATGCTGCTCGTCACGTGGAACCATCCGCAGGACGGCGTGAAGCGGAAGGGGGCGTTCTTCCAGCGCGACTTCGTGGCCTACACGGACCGCGCGGAGGGCGGACGGATCGTCCGTTCGTTCGACGAGACCTTCTCCGCGCCGGAGGGCTGCGCGTCCGTGAAGGTGGAGGTCGTCGGCAAGTGGCACGCGATGACGGCGACGATTCGCGACGTCGCGCTCGCGGAGGGGCCGCGTCCGAAACCGCGCCGCGTGCGCTGCGTGGTCGGCAATCCGCACGAGCGCTACGCCCGGGACTGGACGAGGCCCGGGGCGGTGGTGGCGGAACGGCTCGCCCAGATCGAGGCGACGCTCACGAACATCTTCGCGCACGTGGAGCGCCCGGACAGTATCCTCTTCTCCGAGGTCTTCACCGACACGGGCACCCCCTGCCCCGAAAAGACGTCCGAACGCATCCCCGGCGGCCCCACCTACGAGCTGGCCGCGCGCTATGCGGCGCGCTACAGGACCTACATCGCGATGAACGTGCGCGAGCGGACGGACGCGGGGACGTTCCACAACTCGACCTTCATCGTCGACCGCGCGGGGCGCCACGTCGGCACATACCGCAAGGTGACGCTCACGAGCGGCGAGTACCAGGCCGGCCTCCTGCCGGGGGACGA
>CAKULR010000093.1 GCA_934667295.1 uncultured Kiritimatiellota bacterium | reverse complement strand
CTACCCCGTCCTCGTGCGCCCGAGCTTCGTCCGGGGCGGGCGCGGCATGGCGATCGTCTACAAGGAGAAGTACCTCGTCAAGTACGTGGAGGAGGCGGTGCGCGCCGCAGAGGGCAAGCCCATCCTCATCGACAAGTTCCTCGACCACGCGATCGAGCTGGATGTCGATTGCGTCGCGGACGGCGAGACGACGGTCGTCGGCGCCATCCTCGAACACGTCGAACCTGCCGGTTGCCACTCGGGCGACTCCGCCTCCGTGACGCCGCCGATGTCGCTCGCGCCGAAGACGCTCGCCGAAGTGCGGCGCCTCGCGCACGAGTTCGCGAAGCGTCTGCACGTCGTGGGGCTCATGAACCTGCAGCTCGCCGTCACGCAGGCGCCGGACGGCGACCAGACGATCTGGATGATCGAGGTCAACCCGCGCGCCTCGCGCACGATCCCGTTCGTCTCGAAGGCGATCGGCGCGCCGCTTGCGGACTACGCCGCGCGCTGCATGGCGGGCGAGAAGCTGGCGGACATCGGCTTCACGCAGGAGGTGGCGCTGCCGTACACCTGCGTGAAGGAGGCGGTCTTCCCGTTCGTGAAGTTCCCCGGCGTGGACATCACGCTCACGCCGGAGATGAAGTCCACGGGCGAGGTGATGGCCATCGACGCCGACTCCAGCATCGCGTTCTTCAAGAGCCAGCTCGCGTCCGGCAGCCGCATCCCCGCGAAGGGGAATCTCTTCCTCGCCGTCAAGGACGAGGACAAGGACGCCGTCGTGCCGCTCGCGCAGAAGCTCGACAAGATGGGCTACGCGATCTACGCGACGCGCGGCACCTCGACGAAGCTGTGGGAGAACGGCGTCAAGGCGCGCGCCATCTACCGCATCAGCCGGGGCCGCCCGAACGTCCTCGACCTCATCCGCGACAAGGCCGTGCAGTGGATCGTCTCCACCTCCGAGCCGGGCGCGGAGGCGATGGTGGACGACATCCGCATGCGCGCGGCCGCAATCATCCACGGCGTCCCGATTTCGACGACGGTCGCGGGCTTCGCGGCCTCCGTCCACGGCCTTGAGGACTTCACGCGCTTCGGCGAGTTCTCCGTGTGTACCCTCCAGGAGTACCACGGGAAACTGAAGCGGTAGCCCGCCGCTCCTGCGGCGGACCGCTACTTGGCGAGGTAGGCGTTGATGCCGGCGGCGGCGCGGCGTCCCTCGCCCATCGCGAGGATCACGGTGGCGGCGCCGAGCACGATGTCGCCGCCCGCGAAGACGCCGGGAATGGACGTCATGTTCGTCTCGGGATCGACCACGATGTTGCCGCGCTTGTTGACCTCAAGCCCCTCCGTCGTCGCGGGGATGAGCGGGTTGGAGGCGTTGCCGACGGCGACGACGACGGTGTCGACGTCAAGCGTGAACTCGCTGCCCGGAATCGCGACCGGGCTACGGCGCCCGGAGGCGTCCGGCTCGCCGAGTTCGTACTTGAGGCATTCGATGCCCGCGACGGAGCCCTTGTCGTCGCCGAGGATGCGCTTCGCGTTTTCGAGGAGGTGGAATTCGACGCCCTCCTCCTTCGCGTGGTGGACCTCTTCGCGGCGGGCGGGCATCTCGGCCTCGCTGCGGCGGTAGATTAGGTAGACCTTCTCCGCGCCGAGCCGCAGGGCCATGCGCGAGGCGTCCATCGCGACGTTGCCGCCGCCGAGGACGGCGACCTTCTTCCCGTGCCAGAAGGGGGTGTCCGCCTCGCCTTCGAGGTATGCCTTCATGAGGTTGGCGCGCGTCAGGTACTCGTTCGCCGAAAAGACGCCGTTCAGGTTCTCGCCCTCGATGCCCATGAACTTCGGGAGCCCCGCGCCCGTGCCGACGAAGACGGCGTCGAAACCGTCCTTCTCCATCAGGTCCCGCAGCTTGCGCGTATGGCCGACGACGTAGTTCGTGTCGATCGTCACACCGATCTTTTCAAGGCCCTCGATCTCGTGCTGGACGATGGTCTTCGGGAGCCGGAATTCGGGGATGCCGTAGACGAGCACGCCGCCGCACTTGTGGAACGCCTCGAACAGCGTGACGTCGTGCCCGGCCTTCGCGCAGTCCGCCGCGCAGGTGATGGAGGCCGGACCCGAACCGATGACGGCGACGCGCTTCCCGGTCTTCGGGGCGCAGACGAGGGGTTCCTCGGTCTTCGTCTCGCGCGCGAGGTCGGCGCAGAAGCGTTCGACGCGGCCGATGGCGACGGCCTTGTCCACGCTCTTGAGGAGCTTGCCCATCGTGCAGAACTTCTGGCACTGCTTCTCCTGGGGGCAGACACGTCCGCACACGGCCGGGAGGAGGGACGTTTCCTTGATGATCTTGAGCGCGTCCGCGAAGTCCCCGGCTGCCGCCTTCGCGAGGAAGCCGGGGATGTTGATCGCGACGGGGCAGCCCTGCATGCAGGGCTTGGTGGGACACTGGAGGCAGCGCGTCGCCTCGCGCTGCGCCATCTCGGCCGTGTAGCCGAGGGCGACTTCGTTCATGTTGTGGGCGCGGACCGCCGGATCCTGCTGGGGCATCTCCTGCGGGGGCAGGGCCATTCTCTCTTTGGGTGTCATGGCGTTTGGGTTGTGGGGTTAAAGGTTCTTGAAGAGGTTGCACACGTGGTCCATCGCCGCGCGTTCCTGGGGCTTGAAGGCGCCCATGCGCTTGAGCATGAGGTCCCAGTCGACCTGGTGGGCGTCGAACTCGGGACCGTCGACGCAGACGAACTTCGTCTTGCCGCCGACGGAGACGCGGCAGCCGCCGCACATGCCCGTGCCGTCGATCATGATCGTGTTGAGGGACGCGACCGTCTTCACGCCGAAGGGCTGCGTCGTGAGCGCGCAGAACTTCATCATGATGGGCGGACCGATGGCGATGACCTCGTCGACGGCCCCGGCGGCGCAGAGTTCCTTGAGCGGTTCGGTGACGAGCCCCTTGCGTCCGGACGATCCGTCGTCCGTCATGAGGATGAGGTTGTCCCCCGCAATCGCCCGCATCTCGTCCTCCATCACGAAGAGGCCCTTGTTGCGCGCGCCCATGATGATCGTCACCTTGTTGCCGGCGGCCTTGAGCGCCTGGGCGATGGGGTGCATCGGCGCGACGCCGATGCCGCCGCCCACGCAGACGACGTGGCCGGGCGGCTCGCCGTTCGCGCCGCGGATGGACGTGGGCTTGCCGAGCGGACCGAGTACCGCCGGGAGGTTGTCGCCGACATTCAGCTTGGAGAGCTTCAGCGTTGTCGCGCCCACGGTCTGGAAGATGAGCGTGATCGTGCCCCTGCCCGGATCCGCGTCGGCGATGGTGAGGGGAATGCGTTCGCCGAACTGGTCGTCGACCATGAGGATGATGAACTGGCCGGGCTTGCGCTCCTGGGCGATGAGGGGGGCTTCCACGTCCATGCGGAAGACATTTTCGGAAAGCTGTCGTTTTGCGATGATGCGGTTCATGGTTGCCTCGATTCCACAAATGACTTTTCAGATAGTATACCAAATTTCACCCGGCCGTGCCGCACCAAGATGTACCGTGGTCGCCCGCCGTTTGCCCATCGGGCATACGTTCCATCGGGTACACGTTCCATTGGGCGAACAGGTTGTTTGGCTAACTGATTGTTTGACTATTGAACAAATGACTATTGGACGAATTGGCTATCTATTGATTGGCTATCTATATCTATTGGGTGAACGGGCTATTTGGCGGACTGGATCTCGTCTTTCCCCCCTTCCCCGTCTTTCCCATTTCAGGAGGACCCTCCACGAAGACCTGCCGTGGATCGACCCATCGCTTCACGCACTCCTCCATAAATGAGAATGTTGTGCGGAAATCTTCTAGCAGTTCTCGCACGACTTGATGACGCGGTTCGTTGAGAAGGGCGGAGGTGGGCGTCGGGTCCTGCGTCCCGGTTGCCTGCCGCAGCTTGATCGCCATCGCCTTGTACCGCATGAGCGTCTTGTACTTGGGCGAGAGTTCCGGGAGGTGTTCTCGCAGCCAGCCCCGAATACCTCTGTTCCGCCCGACGACGGTCCCGTTCCCGTCGAAGCGGAGTGCGTTATCGACATAGCATTCAAGATCTTGCAGCATGCCGCCGAGCAGGATCATCCGCTCTTTCGATTCCTTTCGCCGGTTCCAGGCATCGAGAAGGGCTTCAGGCGTCGGCATGGGGGCCGTCGTCGTACGGCGTGTGACCTTGCGCCGTTCGGCGGCGAGTTGACGTCGGCGTGCGGTTTCCCGTGCGTAGTAGAACGGACGCCGGACGATCCGCAGGTCACGGAGAAGTTCACGGCGCATGCGGTCGCGCTTGACGGGATCGGTGAAGGTTTCCGACACTTTGCGGACGGCGATGCCGATATCGGCGGCAAGGTAGGTGGCGAAGATCAGGGGATTGAATACGGGTTCGGGATCGTAGATGCTGCGTCCGTTCCCGAATCTGTAGGAACAGTCGACGAAGTCGAGATAACGCCCCGTATAGGTCGTCTTGTCGCTGTGTGTCCAACCGTACTTCTTCGCGTACCAGTACGCCGAGTGCGTGTAGGTTCTCTGTGCCATCTTGCGTCTCCTTTCCATTCTCGTTTTTTTGCACTTTTATTCAATATCAAGTTCTTCGGTCAAAAAAGTTTTCGGTCAAACGGTCACAGACGACCAAGGCAATGTCTGGGTTAAGGAACAATGCTTGCATCAAGGTTTTTTTTGTCCTCTAGGCCACGTTCCTAAGCCACGAGGTTACGGCCCTGGCTCAAAACCATTTTCGAAGTTTTTCTGCATGATTTACGCCGAGTCCTTCCGAACACGGGCATTATACCATAGATGAGAATTCTATGCGGAAAAATCTTGATGAAATTCTTGACGGTCATTCTTAGTGTATTCTTAATGTACATGAAGTCGTTGTGCATGAAGTCGTTCGTTCAGTCTCCGCGCGTGAAAAGGAAAGGCGGATTGAGGGAGAATGCTGTGTATGCGTAGTGTGTGTTGGGGTGGGTTAGAAAAAATGAGGTGGGTAGGGACATCTGTGCCCGGCGGCGTTACTGTGTGGCGGAATCCATGGCGATACAAAACGGGCGGGACGCGCAAAAGCGCGTCCCGCCCGTTTGCCTGTTTCTGCCTACGCAATAAGGAGGTATCAGAATTCGCTTCCGAACAAGACCCTCTTAAAGGCAGCAGAGAACTCTTAGACGATGCCCTGCGCGAGCATCGCGTCGGCGACCTTCGTGAAGCCGGCGATGTTGGCGCCCATCACGTAGTTACCCTTGTGGCCGTACTTCTCGGCGGCGGCCCAGGCGTTGTCGTGAATCGCCTTCATGATGCCCTTGAGCTTCGCGTCGACTTCCTCGGCGGTCCAGCTGAGGCGGCCGGAGTTCTGCGACATTTCGAGGCCCGAGGTCGCGACGCCGCCGGCGTTCGAGGCCTTGCCCGGGGAGTACATGATCTTCGCGTTGACGAACGCCTCGATGGCGTCCGGCGTGGACGGCATGTTCGCGCCTTCGCCGACGAGCGTGCAGCCGTGCTTGAGGAGGTAGGCGGCGTCGTCGCCGTTGAGTTCGTTCTGACGGGCGCAGGGGAAGGCGCAGTCGATCTGGTCGGCAATCTGCCAGCTGTTCGCGCCCTTGTAGAACGCGACGCCCGCCTTGTCCTTCGCGAAGTCGGCGAGTTCGCCGCGCGTGACGTTCTTGAGGACCATGATTTCCTGCAGCATCTCCTCCGTGAGGCCGTCCTTGCAGTAGATCGCGCCCGAACGGTCGGAGAGGGTGAGTACCTTCGCGCCGAGCTGCATGAGCTTCTGGGCGGCGAAGGAGGCGACATTGCCGGCGCCGGAGATGACGCACTTCTTACCCTCGAAGGTTTCGCCGCGCATGGCGAGCATGTTCTCGGCGAAGTAGATGTCGCCGTAGCCGGTCGCCTCGGGGCGGATGAGCGAGCCGCCGTAGGAGAGGCCCTTGCCCGTGAGGACGCCCGTCCACTCGTTGACGAGGCGCTTGTACTGTCCGAAGAGGTAGCCGATTTCGCGGCCGCCCACGTTCATGTCGCCGGCCGGGACGTCGGTGTCGGGGCCGATGTGGCGGTAGAGTTCCGTCATGAAGCTCTGGCAGAAGCGCATGACCTCGCGGTCGCTGCAGCGTTTGCCGGGGGTGTGGGGGCTCTGCTTCGGGTTGAAGTCCGAACCGCCCTTGCCGCCGCCCATCGGGAGGGTCGTGAGGGAGTTCTTGAAGACCTGTTCGAAGGCGAGGAACTTGAGGACCGAGAGGTTCACCGACGGGTCGAAGCGGAGGCCGCCCTTGTACGGACCGATCGCCGAGTTCATCTGGATGCGGTAACCACGGTTCACGCGCACGGCGCCCGTGTCGTCCACCCACGGCACGCGGAACATGATCACGCGCTCCGGCTCCACCATCCGCTCCAGAATGGCCTCGTCCTGGTAGGCCTTGTTCGCGTCGATGACGGGGGAGAGGGTGGTCAACACCTCGTCAACGGCCTGGAGGAATTCCGGCTCGTTGGCGTTCTTCGCCTTGACGTCTTTGAGAACCGCTTCGATGTATGCGTTCATGTGTATCCTTTTAAGTTGCCTGCCCGGCTTTCATGCGGGCAGACCATGAGTGAAAGAATGAAACTTCTAAACAGATTTTACAGCAAATGTCATGCCATGCACGTGTTTTTACAGAATGTGTCGGTCTGCGGAGGGCTTGTTTACATGAGGTGTAATGCCTAGGTGGGCGAATTACGGAATTTGTAAATTTGGCGAGGGTGTGATGTGACGGGGGATGTGGGATGTGAGTGGGTGGTGTAAGGGGAGGGGTGAGG
>CAKULR010000092.1 GCA_934667295.1 uncultured Kiritimatiellota bacterium | reverse complement strand
GTCCAGCGTGGTGCTCACCTACGACCCGGAGGTGACGGGCGAGGAGGAGCTGCTGGAGTCGGTCGAGAGCCTGATCCAGATCCACTCGCTGAGCGCGCTCCGGAAGGAACGCGAGGAGCGCAACCACCTGCTCGTCCAGGAGCGCGACCTGCACGAGGAGACGCTGCCCGCCATGCTCACGCGGGCGGGGATCGCGGGGGCGCTGCTCGTGGGCTCGTGGATCTTCAGGCGGGCGGTGCCGGCGACCATCCTCGGGCGCCTGCTCTCGCCGACCGGCTTCGGGGCGCTGGCGCTTGCGGGGCCGATCTTCCGCAGCGGCATCGGGGCGCTCGTGCGCACGCTGCTGCCGAACGCGGACACGTTGAGCGCGCTCGCGGTCGTGTCGAGCGTCGCGTCGGGGCGCGCGGGCTCGGCGCTCACGGTGCTCCTCCTGCACGACCTCGCGGAATCGCTCACGGCCTACACGATGGACCAGACGCGCAACGCGATCCGCGACATGCTGTCGGTGGACGGCGAGGAGGCGTGGTTCTCGGCGGACGGCGAGCCGGGGACGCCGCTCGTGCGGGTGGCCGTGTCGGAGCTGCGTGCGGGAAGCTTCATCGTCGTCCACACGGGCGAGAAGATCGTCGCGGACGGCGAGGTGGTCTCGGGGCGCATCCTCGTCGACCAGTCGTCCATCACGGGCGAGTTCGGCCCCGTGTCGCGCGAGGCGGGCGGCAAGGTCTACGCCGGCACGCTCGCCGTGGACGGCACGGCGACGATCCGCGTCGAGTCCGTCGGCGAGGGCACGGCCGTCTCGCGCATCATCCGCATGGTCGAGGACGCGGAGGGCAAGAAGGCGGAGATCCAGACGTATGCGGACCGCTTCTCCGCCGCGCTCGTGCCCGTCAACATCACGCTCGCGCTCGCCGTCTTCTTCTGCACGAAGGACGTGAACCGCGCGCTGAACATGCTCGTGATCGACTACTCCTGCGGCATCCGGCTCTCCACGGCGGCGGCGCTCTCCGCCGCGATCTCGACGGCGGCGCGCAACGGCGTGCTCATCAAGGGCGGCGGGTCCCTCCAGACCCTCACCGAGGCGGACACGCTCATCCTCGACAAGACGGGCACGCTCACGGAGGGCAAGCCGCGCGTCACGTCGATCGCGACCGTCTCGGACAGCTACTCCCGCGAGGAGGTGCTGGCGCTCGCGGCGGCGGCGGAGGAGACGAGCCGCCACCCGATGGCGAACGCGATCCTCGCCCAGCTCCAGCGCGTGGGCGGGAAGATCCCGCGCCACCAGGAGGTCCACACCGTCGTGGGGCGCGGCGTGTGGACGAAGGTCGGGCGCAGGACGGTGCGCGTCGGCTCGAAGCGCTTCCTCAACGAGGCGGGCATCCACACGCACCCGATGCGCGACCAGGCCTCGAAGCTCTTCGCGAACGGCGAGAGCGTCATCTACGTGGCGAGCGGCACGGAGATCGTGGGCCTCATCGGCATCCGCGACCCGCTGCGTGAGAACATGAAGAAGGCGCTGAACCGGCTGCGCCTCGGCGGCGTGGACGACATCCTGCTCCTCACGGGCGACCAGGAGCAGCAGGCGGACGTCGTGGCGCGGCGGCTGGGGCTGGACGGCTTCGAATCCGAGCTCATGCCGGAGGACAAGGCGAAGGTCATCCTGCGCCTGCAGGCGGGCGGCAACGGCGTCGTGATGGTCGGCGACGGCATCAACGACGCGCCGGGCCTCGCCTACGCCGACGTGGGCATCGCCCTCGGCAAGACGCGCACGGACGTCGCGATGGAGGCGGCGGACATCACGATCGCGGGCGACAACGCGATGCTGCTGCCGGCGACCTACGGCCTCGCCCGGCACACGATGGGCGTCATCCGCCAGAACTTCTTCGTCTCGGTGGGCGTGAACACGGTGGGACTGCTGCTCGGCGGCCTCGGCCTCATCCCCGTCATCGTCGGCGCGACGCTGCACAACGCGAGCACGATCCTCGTGGTGGGCAATTCGCTGCGCATCTTTTTCTACGACATGCACGAGACGAAGAGATGATAAAGATGGTATACTATCGGCGGTCTTTCTAGAACTCCAACGAAAGGAACGAACATGGCAATTACGACAGATCATCTCATCGGCGCCGCCGTCGGCGTCGGCGTGGCCGCCGCCGGCTTCTACCTCTACAGGAAGAACCGGGACAAGGTGGACCAGTTCCTCCGCTCCCACGGCATGAACGTGCCCGTGCGCGAGGACAAGCCGCTCGCGATGATGAGCGTGGAGGAGCTTGCGACGCTCAAGGAGAAGGTCGAGGACCTTCTCGCCGAACGCGAGGTCGCGGCGAAGGCGGCGGTTCCCGCCGAAAAGGCTGCGGCGGCCCAGTAGGCCGGTTGCACAACCAGACAGGTCGGGCGGCGGAGTTCGTTCTCCCCCGCCCGCGTTTTTTACTTTAGTTTTAGGTGGAGAGAGTGGGAACGATGCAGAAGCTTGACCCGACGAAGATGAAGGACTGGCAGATCGCGGAGGCGGCGGAGGCGGCGCTGCGCCCCGCGAAGGACCTCGCGGCCAAACTGGGGCTGGAGGAGGACGAGTGGACGCCCTACGGCCGCGTGCTCGCGAAGGTGGACGTGACGAAGGTCCTCCGGCGCCTGGGCGGGCGGAAGTGCGCGAAGTACATCGACGTGACGGCCATCACGCCGACCGCGCTCGGCGAGGGCAAGACGACGACGACGCTCGGCCTCGTGGAGGGCCTCGGACGCCTCGGCAAGAAAGTCATCGGCTGCGTGCGCCAGCCGTCGGGCGGCCCCACGTTCAACATCAAGGGCAGCGCCGCCGGCGGCGGCCTCGCCCAGGTCGTGCCGCTCACGGCGCTCTCGCTCGGCCTCACGGGCGACATCGACGCGATCACGAACGCGAACAACCTCGCGATGGTCGCGCTCAACAGCCGCATGCAGCACGAGCGCAACCACGACGACGCCTGGCTCGCGGAGCGCGGCCTGAAGCGCCTCGACGTCGACCCGGACCGCATCCAGTTCCGCTGGGCGATGGACTTCTGCGCGCAGGGGCTGCGCGACATCGAGATCGGGCGCGGCGGCAGGCTCGACGGCTTCACCTGCCGCTCCGGCTTCTACATCACCGTCGCCTCCGAGGTGATGGCGATCCTCGCGATGGCGACGGACCTGAAGGACCTGCGCGCGCGCCTCGGCCGCATCGTGATGGCGTACTCGAAGAGCGGCGCGCCCGTGACGACGCACGACCTGGAGGTGGACGGCGCGATGTGCGCGCTCCTCGTGAACGCGCTCCAGCCCACGCTCATGCAGTCGCTGGAGGGCCAGCCGATGTTCGTCCACGCCGGGCCGTTCGCCAACATCGCGATCGGGCAGAACTCGGTCGTCGCCGACCGCCTCGCCTGCGCGCTCGGGGACTACGTGGTCACGGAGAGCGGCTTCGCCTCCGACATGGGCTTCGAGAAGTTCTGGAACATCAAGTGCCGCTGCTCCGGGCTCCGGCCCGACGCCGTCGTGCTCGTCGCGACCGTCCGCGCGCTCAAGGCCCACGGCGGCGCGCCGAAGGTCAAGGCCGGCCTGCCGCTCGATCCCGTCTACACGCACGAGAACCTGGAGCTGCTGGAGAGGGGGTGCGACAACCTGCTCGCGCACATCGACATCATCCGCCGCGCTGGCATCCAGCCCGTCGTGTGCCTCAATGCGTTCTACACGGACACGGAGGCCGAACGCGCGCTCGTGCGGAGGGTCGCCGAGGGCGCCGGCGCCCGCTTCGCCGTCTCCGACCACTGGCTCAGGGGCGGCGAGGGCGCGCAGGAGCTGGCCGAGGCCGTCCTTGCGGCGTGCGACGCGCCGAACGACTTCGCGTACCTCTGCGATCTGGACGAACCGCTTGCGGCGCGCATCGAGAGGCAGGTGAAGGAGGTCTACGGCGGCGACGGCGTGGACTTCGAGCCGGCGGCCCGCGCGAAGCTGGAGGCGCTGCAGGCGGATCCCGAGACGGCGCACCTGCCCGTCTGCATCGCGAAGACGCAGTATTCGCTCTCGCACGACCCGAACCTCCTCGGGCGTCCGAAGGGGTGGCGCCTGCCGGTGAGGGACGTGCTGCTGTACCGGGGCGCGGGGCTGGTCGTCCCGGTCGCGGGCGAAATCAAGCTGATGCCCGGCACGTCCGCCTCGCCGGCGTACCGCCGCATCGACGTGGACGTCGAGACGGGCCACGTCCACGGCCTCTTCTGAGGCGCGGTGATTGGGCTTCCCTTTCCGCATGGATTCGGTTATAATGCCCTCGAACCAAGAGGATGAAAAAAACGCGACAGAACAAGGCGATAGGCAAGGAATGACGAGAATGAGCAAGGAAACCAAGTACGTGTATTTCTTCGGCGCGGGCCAGACGGAAGGCAACGCCGACATGCGCAACCTCCTCGGCGGAAAGGGCGCGAACCTCGCCGAGATGGCGAGCCTGGGGCTTCCGGTGCCGCAGGGCTTCACGATCTCGACCGAGGCGTGTACGCGGTACTACGACGACGGGCGGAAGATCGGCGACGACATCATGCGCCAGGTGCTGGAGTACGTCGGCAAGCTGGAGAAGTCCGCCGGCAAGAAGTTCGGCGACGCGAAGAACCCGCTCCTCGTCTCCGTGCGCTCCGGCGCGCGCGCGTCGATGCCGGGCATGATGGACACGATCCTCAACCTCGGCCTCAACGAGACCGTCGTCAACTCCCTCGCGAAGCAGACGAAGAACCCGCGCTGGGCGTGGGACTGCTACCGCCGCTTCATCCAGATGTTCTCCGACGTCGTGATGGAGGTCGGCAAGAAGCACTTCGAGAAGCTCATCGACGAGATGAAGGAGAAGAAGGGCGTGAAGCTCGACGTGGAGCTCACGGCGAAGGACCTCCAGACGCTCGCCGGCAAGTTCAAGGCGGAGTACCGCAACGCGCTCGGCAGGGACTTCCCGGACGACCCGAAGGAGCAGCTGGTCGAGGCCATCAAGGCCGTCTTCCGCAGCTGGGACAACCCGCGCGCGAACGTCTACCGCCGCGACAACGACATCCCCTACTCGTGGGGCACCGCCGTGAACGTGCAGATGATGGCGTTCGGTAACCTCAACGACAACTCCGGAACGGGCGTCGCCTTCACGCGCGACCCGGCGACCGGCGAGAAGAAGCTCATGGGCGAATTCCTCATGAACGCCCAGGGAGAGGACGTGGTGGCCGGCGTGCGCACGCCGATGCCGATCTCGAAGATGGCCGACGTGATGCCCGACGTCTTCAAGCAGTTCCAGACGATCTGCGCGAAGCTCGAAAAGCACTACCGCGACATGCAGGACATGGAGTTCACGATCGAGAACAGGAAGCTCTTCATGCTCCAGACCCGCAACGGCAAGCGCACGGCGCGCGCCGCCCTGAAGATCGCCTGCGACCTCGTGGACGAGGGCATGCGCACGGAGCAGGAGGCCGTGCTCATGATCGAGCCGCGCAACCTCGACACGCTCCTCCACCCGCAGTTCGACACGGTCGCCCTCAAGAAGGCGACGCCGATGGGGCGCGGCCTCCCCGCCTCGCCGGGCGCCGCGTGCGGGCGCATCGTCTTCAGCGCGGCCGACGCCAAGGCGTGGAAGGAGCGCGGCGAGAAGGTCGTGCTCGTGCGCCTGGAGACCTCCCCGGAGGACATCGAGGGCATGAAGGCCGCCCAGGGCATCCTCACCGTGCGCGGCGGCATGACCAGCCACGCCGCCGTCGTCGCGCGCGGCATGGGCGAGTGCTGCGTCTCCGGCTGCCAGGAGATCGCGATGGACGAGGAGGGCCGGAAGTTCCGCCTCGGCGGCAAGCTCTTCAAGGAGGGCGACTGGCTTTCGCTCGACGGCTCCACCGGCAACATCTACGACGGCGTGATCCCCACCGTCGACGCGACGATCGCCGGCGAGTTCGGCCGCATCATGATGTGGGCCGACAAGTTCCGCCGCCTGAAGGTGCGCACGAACGCCGACACGCCCCGCGACGCCAAGAAGGCGCGCGAGCTCGGCGCGGAGGGCATCGGCCTCTGCCGCACGGAGCACATGTTCTTCTCCCAGAGCCGCATCACGCCGTTCCGCGAGATGATCTGCGCCGACACGGTGGAGGAGCGCGAGCTCGCCCTCAACAAGATCCTGCCGTTCCAGCAGGACGACTTCGAACAGCTCTTCGAGGCGCTGGACGGCCAGCCCGTCACGATCCGCTTCCTCGACCCGCCGCTCCACGAGTTCGTGCCGCACACCGAGGACGAGATCGCGCTTCTCGCGAAGACGACGCACAAGCCGATCGGCCGCATCAAGGAGATCATCGAGGGCCTCCACGAGTTCAACCCGATGATGGGCCACCGCGGCTGCCGCCTCTGCGTGACCTACCCCGAGATCGCCGTCATGCAGACGAAGGCCGTCATCCGCGCCGCGATCAGCGTGCAGCGCCGCCACAAGGGCTGGAACGTGCGCCCCGAGATCATGATCCCGCTCACGGGCGACGCGAAGGAGTTCAAGTTCGTGAAGGACATCGTCGTCCACGTCGCGAACGAGGAGATCCAGGCCGCCGAGATCAAGCTCAACTACGAGGTCGGCACGATGATCGAGGTGCCGCGCGCCGCGCTCGTCGCGGGCGAGCTCGCGGAGGAGGCCGAGTTCTTCTGCTTCGGCACGAACGACCTCACGCAGATGACCTTCGGCTTCTCGCGCGACGACGCGGGCAAGTTCCTCGGCGCCTACTACGACAAGAAGATCTACGAGAACGACCCGTTCGCCAAGCTCGATCAGGTCGGCGTGGGCAAGCTCATGAAGATGGC
>CAKULR010000091.1 GCA_934667295.1 uncultured Kiritimatiellota bacterium | reverse complement strand
GGGCGGCGCGGGTACTTCGCGCACCGGGGGCCCTTGGGGGCTTTTTTGTGGGTGTAAAGCTTGTGGATGCAAAGTGTGAAAATCAAGGGCCCGTTCGGACGCCACGCGCCGAGGCGGCGCGGGTACTTCGCGCGCCGTCCCTTCTTTATATGTTTTTGTGAATGAATTTTCAAAATTTGGTGAATGAAGTGCCGGAACGGCGGGGTGGGGCGCGGAGGTTCGCTTTGGGAATGCCGTCGGCGGTTCGGGCGCGAGCCTGCGAGCGTCCCGAACCGCCAGACGAAGGGGCCCAAAGCGAAGCCACCGGCCCCACCCCGCATCATTCTTTCGCTCCCTCACTAATCCATACTTCTCAATTCATTCTCTTTCCCATTTCCTAACTCCTTCTTATTCTCCTCCATCATTTTCTCCTCCATCATTTGTCATATTCATTTTCACCCACCCCTCTCCTTCGCCTATCACCTTCTTGTTTGGCATGTAATTTGCTCTGTTACGCGAGAATTGCCTGATGACACGAGAAGGAGCGATTTGCTACACTATGCACGCAATGGACGCACTGAGCCGCCTGACATCCGAGATCTCCGTTTTGCGCGAAATCGCCTCCGCCGTCGCGCGCGAGCGCAACGTTCGTAAGCTTCTGGAGGAGGTCATCGTCATCCTTGAGCGCAGCATGGGCATGCTGCGCGGCACGTTCACGCTGCTGGAGGGGGACGAGCTGCGGATCGTCGCCTCGTCGCGGAAGCTCAACGCGGAGGAGCGGGCACTGGGACGGTACCACATCGGCGAGGGCATCACGGGGCTTGTCGCGAAGACGGGACGGTCGGAGGTCGTGTGCGACGTGCGCAAGGACCGCCGCTTCCTGAACCGCACGCAGAGCCGCACGATCAACGAGGCGTTGTCGTTCGTGTGCGTGCCGCTGCTGCACCGGGGGCAGATCATCGGCACGATGTCGGCGGACCGCGAGATGACGGGCGACACGGGGTCGCTCGCGCGGGACGTGGCGCTCCTTGAGATCATCGCGAACCTCGTCGCCGAGGCGGCGTTCGTCTGCCGGGCGGAGGATGCCGAGCAGGCGGCCCTCGTGCAGGAGAACCAGCGGCTGCGGGACATCATCGCGGAGACGCCGGGGCGGCTGATCGGGAACTGCCCGGAGATGCGCGGCGTCTACGAGCAGATCCGCCAGGTGGCGCCGAGCGGGGCGACCGTGCTCATCCGGGGCGAGAGCGGCACGGGCAAGGAGCTCGTCGCGCAGGCGATCCAGAGCCTGTCGCAGCGCAAGGACCGTCCGTTCGTCGTCCTCAACTGCGCGGCGCTCCCCGAGGCGCTGGTCGAATCGGAGCTCTTCGGACACGAGAAGGGGGCGTTCACGGACGCGCGCGAGCGCCGGATCGGCCGCGCGGAGGCGGCGAACGGCGGCACGCTCTTCCTCGACGAGATCGGCGACCTCTCGATCCCCGTGCAGGTGAAGCTGCTGCGCTTCCTCCAGGAGCGCACCTTCTCGCGCGTCGGCTCGAATGAGACGCTGACGAGCGACGTGCGCTTCATCGCGGCGACGAGCCGCAACCTCGAAGACCTCATGGCGAAGAAGCTCTTCCGCGAAGACCTCTACTACCGTCTCTCCGTCTTCCCGATCTCCCTGCCGCGCCTTGCGGACCGTGCGGACGACGTGCTCCTCCTCGCGCAGCACTTCCTCACGAAGATGAGCGTGAAGTACGAGAAGAACGTCACGCAGTTCTCGGTGCCCGCGATGAACATGCTGCAGGCGTATGCGTGGCCGGGGAACGTACGTGAGCTGGAGAACTGCATCGAGCGCGCCGTCCTCACGGCGAAGGACGACTGCATCCACAGCTACAACCTGCCGGCGGCGCTCCAGACCGAGGAGTTCGCCGAGGATCCCTTCCGGGGCAATACGACGCTCACGCTCGACGAGCAGCTGGAGGCGTTCGAGCGGCGCGTCCTGGAGGAGGCGCTGCGCCGCAACGGCGGCAACCACAGCGCGGCGGCGCGGGAACTGGGGATTTCGCCCCGGATGATGAGCTACCGGCTCGGACGGGTCGGCTCGGCGTCCTTCAAGAACCGAAGCCGGGGCGCGGCGGCGGATGTTTGACCCGGCGCAGTTCGACGCGGCGGCGTGGGGCGAGGCCGTGCGGTACCTCGCCGAGGTGCCCTACGACGTGGCGCGTCCGCGCCTCTACGCGGCGCACGAACTCTTCGACGCCCGGAACTCGGCGGATCCCGCGGACTGCCTCGACGCGCGCGTGGCGCGGCATGTTGCCGCGACGGGCGCGAACTACCCGGAGGCGGTGGAGATGTGGGCGCGCGCCCTCCACGACCACCACATCCGCAAGGCGATGTACGCCTTCCTCGGCGGATTCGACCGTGCCGCCGTGGTGGGCGTGATGGGTGGCCACGCCCTGCTGCGGACCGACGCCGACTACCGGCGCGTCGTCGCGCTCGCGCAGCGCCTGACCGAGCGGGGACGGCTCATGATCGGCGGCGGCGGACCCGGCGCGATGGAGGCGACGCACCTCGGCGCCTGGCTCGCGGGGCGCGGGGCGGCGGACGTGGACGCGGCCCTCGCGCGCCTCGCGCAGGTGCCTGGCCACGGGGACGCGGATTGGCTCGCCTCCGCCTTCGACGTGCGCGCGCGTTTCCCGCGCGTGGGGCGCGCCGTCAGCCTCGCGGTGCCGACCTGGCACTTCCCCGACGAACCCTCCACGCCGTTCGCCACCCACATCGCCAAGTTCTTCGAGAACAGCATCCGCGAGGACGTGCTGCTCAGCGAGGCGTACGGCGGCATCGTCTTCATGCCCGGCGGTGCGGGCACGTTCCAGGAGATCTTCCAGGAGGCGATGCAGAACCACTACCTCACGCGGGGCTGCGCGAGCCCGATGGTGTTCGTGGGGCGGCGCTTCTGGACGGAGGAGGTGCCCGTCTACCCGCTCCTCTCGCGCCTGGTGGCGACGGGGCGCTACCGGAACCTCGCGCTCTCCCTCGTGGAGGGGGTGGACGAGGCGCTGGCCGCGCTCGGCGCCTGACCGCGCCCGCGCTTCCGTGTTCCGTTTCGGCTTGTTTTCCGCCCCGTTTTGGCGTATACTACCCGCCGTCTTTCTTTCTTTTTTCAGCGGACCGGATGCGCTTCGGCCCGCCCATCTGACCAAGGAGTAAACATGAAGAAGTACGTATGCCCGATCTGCGGCTATGTCCATGAAGGCGACAATCCCCCCGAAAAGTGCCCGCAGTGCGGCTGCCCCGGCGCGAAGTTCCTCGTGAAGGAGACCGCCGGCAAGATGTCGTGGGCGTGCGAGCACGAGGTCGGCTCGGCGAAGGGCCTCGACGCGGAGGTCGTGAAGGGCCTTGAGATGAATTTCACGGGCGAATGCACGGAAGTGGGCATGTACCTCGCGATGAGCCGCCAGGCCGAGCGCGAGGGCTACCCGGAGGTCGCCGAGGCGTACAGGCGCTATGCGTTCGAGGAGGCGGAGCACGCGGCGAAGTTCGCGGAGCTGCTGGGCGACGTGCTGACGGCGTCCACGAAGAAGAACCTCGAACTGCGCGCGGCGGCGGAGCAGGGCGCGTGCGCGGGCAAGCTCGAACTCGCCAAGCGCGCGAAGGAGCTCGGTTACGACGCCGTCCACGACACGGTCCACGAGATGGCCAAGGACGAGGCCCGCCACGGCGCCGGCTTCGAGGGGCTGCTCAAGCGCTACTTTGCCTGATTTGACTGACGTCTCAACAAAGAAGGAACACAACATGGTATACTCGACCGAAGTGGAGCACCAGTGCCCGTTGGCCAAGGGGTGCAATCACGGTCCTGCCCCGATCCCGGAAGAGGGTAAGTGGGTTCAGGCGAAGCAGATCAAGGACATCAGCGGCTACACGCACGGCGTGGGCTGGTGCGCGCCGCAGCAGGGCGCCTGCAAGCTTTCGCTGAACGTCAAGAACGGCGTGATCGAGGAGGCGCTGGTCGAGACGGTCGGCTGCTCGGGCATGACGCACTCGGCCGCGATGGCCGCCGAGATCCTCGTCGGCAAGACGATCCTCGAAGCGCTCAACACCGACCTCGTGTGCGACGCGATCAACACGGCGATGCGCGAGCTCTTCCTCCAGATCGTCTACGGCCGCACGCAGAGCGCGTTCTCCGACGGCGGACTCGTGATCGGCGCGGGCCTCGAAGACCTCGGCAAGGGGCTCCGCTCGATGGTCGGCACGATGTACGCGACGAAGGCGAAGGGCCCCCGCTACCTCGAAATGACCGAAGGCTACTGCACGCAGATGGCCCTCAACAAGGACGGCGAGGTGATCGGCTACGAGTTTGTCTCGCTCGGCAAGATGACGGACTTCATCAAGAAGGGCCTCAGCCCGAACGAGGCGTGGGAGAAGGCGAAGGGCCACTACGGCCAGTTCGAGGGCGCCGCCAAGTACATCGACCCCCGCAAGGAATAAGGAGGATTTCAAGATGGCATGTGCTAAGAAGTGTGCGGCGAAGGCCGCCCCTGCCAAGAAGGCCGCTTCGGCGGAGAAGCTGTTCGAGGGCTACGAGCGCCGCGAGGCGAAGATCCTGGCCGCGCTGAAGCCCTACGGCATCAAGTCGATCGAGGAGTGCGCCGAGATCTGCAAGGCGGCGGGCTTCGATCCCTACAAGATCGTCGAGGAGACGCAGCCGATCTGCTTCGAGAACGCGAAGTGGGCCTACACGGTCGGCGCGGCGATGGCGATCAAGAAGGGCTGCGTGAAGGCGAAGGACGCGGCGGCGGAGATCGGCGTCGGCCTCCAGTCGTTCTGCATCCCCGGCTCGGTCGCGGAGAACCGCAAGGTCGGCCTCGGCCACGGCAACCTCGGCGCGATGCTCCTGGACGACGCGACGGAGTGCTTCGCGTTCCTCGCGGGCCACGAGTCGTTCGCGGCGGCGGAGGGCGCGATCAAGATCGCCCTCAACGCGAACAAGGTGCGCAAGACGAACCTGCGCGTCATCCTGAACGGCCTCGGCAAGGACGCGGCGTACATCATCTCGCGCATCAACGGCTTCACCTACGTGAAGACGACCTTCGACAACAAGAAGGAGAAGCTGCGCGTCGTCGAGGAGAAGGCGTTCTCGAAGGGGCCGCGCGCGGCCGTCAAGTGCTACGGCGCGGACAACGTGCCGGAGGGCGTCGCGATCATGCAGGCCGAGAACGTCGGCGTGTCGATCACGGGCAACTCCACGAACCCGACGCGCTTCCAGCATCCGGTCGCCGGCACCTACAAGAAGTGGTGCTGGGAGAACGGGCGCAAGTACTTCTCCGTCGCCTCCGGCGGCGGCACGGGCCGTACCCTGCACCCGGACAACATGGCCGCCGGCCCGTCCAGCTACGGCATGACGGACACGATGGGCCGCATGCACTCCGACGCGCAGTTCGCGGGCAGCTCGTCCGTCCCGGCGCACGTCGAGATGATGGGTCTCATCGGCATGGGCAACAACCCGATGGTCGGCGCGACCGTCGCGGTGGCCGTGGCCGTCGAGGAAGCCATGAAGAAGGCCTAAGTCCACGAGGACAAGGCTAGAGGGGAACCCCGGCCGTCGCGGTCGGGGTTCCTTTTTTCAAGTGAGGTCCTTGACAGGAAAACGCGGGGAGAACGGCACCGGCATGGAGGAGAAACGCATGGACACGAAAGGTCCGGCCGACGGGACGCTCCGTCGGTGGAAGCCGCCGAAGATTGTTGTGCGGCATGGACTGGTCGCGCGCTTCCTGCGCACGCGGCGGCGGACGGGCCGTTTGCGCGATTTGCTTCCCGTGGGGTTGATCATGTGCTCCGTGCTGTCCGTTCTCGTCGTACGGGGAGGCCCCTGGCTTGTACGGCAGGTGCCGCCGTCTGTCCGCCAGATGGGGGTGGAGGCGGCACAGCGGCTTCGCGCGTCGGTGCGAGGTACGGCGGCGCGTCCGTCGAATATGTCTGAACGGCAGAGGGATGCGCTCGATTGCGCGCAGACGGTTCCCGAGACTGTCGTGCAGTCGGTTCCCGAGACCGTCGCGCAGTCTCCTGCGCAGATTGTGGAATCACGTGCCCGGTCTGCCCCTCGGACTGATCCCGTAGATGCCCCGCCCGAGACCTACGGTGTGCGGGTGGCCGATCCCGACCATGCGACATGGTGCATGCTCACGCACGATGCGGAGGTCCGCCACATCGACGGCGATGTGTGGAAGACGCTGCCGGGCGGGACGTATTTCATCGTGGAACGGCGGATGCGGGACCGCGAGGGGCGGCTCGTCCTGTCGGGGTACATCCCGCCGAAGAACCTGCTGGTGCGTCCGCCCCTGCTCCTGCCCGTGGAGGACGTGAAGGCTTTTTCGGGATCTCCCGAGAGTCTGCCCCCCCGCCAATTGGAGGCGCTGCGGCGTTTCCATGAATGCGCCGGCGAAATCGAGCGCCTGCGCACGGCGCTCGTCCGCGAGAATGGCGAGAAGTGCCCGCATCTGGCGCGGGCCGTCGCGTCGACGCGGGCGTTCCGCGAAAAGGCCGCCGCGTTCGAAAGAATCCCCGGCGGTCCGCAGACGCTTTCGGATGACGAGCGGCGCACGTGGACGTACGAATTGACCCGTTTGCGCACGGCCGCCCAGGAGGCCAATCGCGCCTACCGGGACTGGAAGGCGGCACACGCCGGGGAGTTGAAGACCCTGGATGAGGACCCCTCCTACCGCCGCCTCCGTGCTGAACAACGCGCGTGCGCGGACATGGTTCCCGGTCTCGTTTTCGTCCCGAAGTGACGTGGTCACCCGACCGTCCCCGGCCTGCAACGAACGCCCTCGGCGCGTGGCGGAACGTCCATCGGTCGCGCTCCTGCGCGACCGTGCCCCTGTGCGCGAAGACCGGGGCCCGGCGCGCAACAACGGCCCTGTGCGCGAAGACCGGGGCCCGGCGCGCGAAGTACCCGCGCCGCCCTCGGCGCGTGGCGTCCGAGCGGGCCCCACATGTGGCGTACTGTCCACCTACCCGACCTACCCGACGCGCCGGTGCCGGAAGAGC
>CAKULR010000090.1 GCA_934667295.1 uncultured Kiritimatiellota bacterium | reverse complement strand
TTCTTCCACGCGCCGAGCGCGGCATCCTTCCGGTCCATGTTCCAGAGGATCTCGCCGAGGAAATACTGCGTGTCCGCATCTGGCGGCAGGTTCGCCGCCGCCCACTGGAGAACCTCCAGCTCCTCCAGGCGGCTCGGGAAGCAGTAGATCCAGTCCACCCTGTCGAGGACGGGCTTCGCCGACGGATTCAGCTTCGCCTCCGCCGCCGCCTTGAAGAAAGCGAACATCGGCTCGCGGTAGCTGTTGCACGCGGCCAGCGTCTCCCCGAGCGGCAAGGCCCCCTCCGTCGCATACGGTTTCTCGGCACGCGCCTTCGCGAGCGCGGCGTCGCAGAGGGCGACGACCTCGCCGTAACAGCCGACGGCCCAGTAGTCGCCCACGCATTCGAGGAGCTGCTGTGCCTTGAGGCCGCGGTTCTTCTCCGCCTCGGCGAAGGACATGCCGCCCGTCCGCTCGACCACGCCCCAGTATTCGAGCGGATCGCACGCGAACGCCCGGTCGAGGCACGGCGCGGCTTCGGCGGCGCGGCCGAGCTTGCGGAGCGCAAGCGCCTTCAGCGTCCAGAGCTTCGCCTCGTCCTGTCCGAGCGCGAGCGCGTCGTCGATGCGCAGCAGGGCCTCGGCGAAGTCGCCCCTGAGCAGCGCGAAGCGCGCGATCTCGACGTAGGATTCCTTCTTGTAGCTCTGCCGCCACGTGCAGCGCCAGAAGAGGTCTTCGGCGGCCTTGAGGTTGCCGAGGCCCTTCTCGCAGAGCGCAAGGTAGTATTCGGGCGCGGCGTCGAGGGCGCGCGTGAAGTTCTGGGTCGCGCGGCGGACGGCCCGCGCGAGATACGGTCTCGCCTCCGCGTACGCGCCGTTCTTGAGGCGGCGGACGCCGAGCGCGAGGTTGGCGCGCGTGTAGTCGGGGTCGATTTCCAGCGCACGGCGGTAGTACGGTTCGGGGTCGATGAGACCGTTGTGGAACTGGTCGAGGCGCAGACCGACTTCGTAGGCGAGTTCGGCCGACGCGTATTCCTTCGGATCCTTCGGGTTCTCCACCTTCGGCGGCAGCGGGTCGTGGGGGTCCGGCCCGACGGGCGTGTAGGCGAGGAAGACCTTGCCGGAAGCATCCGCAAGCGTCGCCGTGAACTCCTGATCGGCCGCGTCAGCCGCGACCTTGACGGGCTTGCACCACGGCGTGTCCGGGTCGAGGGCGACGTTCTTCTCCTCGAAGACGGGCGCGTCCGCGCCCTTCCGCAGAACGCGCACCGTGCAGCCCTTCAGCGCGCGCGTCGAGTGGAACCCGACCAGAAGTTCCTCCTTGCCGCGACGGTCAACGTTCACCGCACCGTCGATCGTCACGTTCTTCACGCCGCCAATGCCCTTCACGGGGAACCAGTACTGCGCGACCCGGCGCGTCTCGTAGGGCGCGATCCACGAGTAGTCGGGCTGGTTGTCGCTCCAGCATCCCACCATCAGCTCCAGGTACGGACCGTCGCTGTCGGTCAGCACCGTGTCCCAGACGTGCGCCTCGGGGAAGTTGCCCCAGAGGAAGAACTTCTTGCCGACCGTGAGGTGGCGGTTCGAGACGTGCGCCGTGCCCATGTTCCGCTTGTGTTCCATGCCCGCGAGCCAGGCGTTGTCGGGGTCCATCGCGAAGATGGAGCGCGATTCGATCGTGTAGTTGCGCCACCACGAGAGGTCCATCGTACCCGAGATGTCATCGGCGTACTTCGAGCGCTGGGACGGCAGAAGCTCGATTTCCTCCTTGCGCGGTCCGATCGGCCAGCTCGTCCAGTAGTTCTTGTGGTGGTCGAAGCCGAGATGGCAGCTCGGCGGGAAGATGATCTGGTAGTCATCGCCGCAGTGGACCGAAACGTTCGCCCAGTAGATCATCGACTCGATGAACGGGCCGCGGTTCATGAAGACGTTGTCGGCCCGCAGGACGGCGCGGTCGGGCATCATCGACAGGCCGATCGTCCACTTCAGGCGACGGCGCAGCTCCGTCTCGCCGATCCAAACCGTCTTTGAACCGTCCGCGTTCGCCGCGAGTCTCCAGTCGATCGGCATCGCCGTCGTCGCGCGGTGGTGGTGCGGGAAGTTCCACTCCACGCCGCCGGAGATCCACGCGCCGAGCATGCCGATGAGCGCGGGCTTGACGACGTGCTGGCGGTAGAACGTCTCAAAGCCCGTCTGCTTGTCCGTAAAGTTGAGGAGATGCCCGCCATGTTCGGGCAGAAGCCCCATCTGAAGCCACTTGTTCTCAAGCGTCAGATACGTGTACGTCTCGTCGACCCTGCCGTCGAAGAGGACGTCCTGCATGGGATACGGGTAGACACGCCCCTGCGCGCCCTGATAGACGCGCCCCGTGTAGAACAACGGCGTCTTGTCATATCCTCCCGGCGCGTACGTCGGGAGTACGATGGACGACTTCGCGGCCTTGACCTCCGAATGGTCTTCCCCGGAGGCGGCAAGCGCGAAACTACCGCATAGAACGGCCCCAAAGGCCAGCAAACAAGTTTTCATGGCGTACATTGTACCATTTGAGCGGCTCGAACAACGACACAATCATGCAAGGAATATGTGACCGAGTGGGCAATCAACTTCCTTTTTCAAAGCGCCGTGTCACGGCACGGCCCTTGAAGTTGCGGCGTGATGCACGTTTTACCGTCCGGTGTGATGCACGTTTCATCGTCCGGCATGATGCATGTTTTACGGGGCGACGGATTCACCTGTCGGCCTACACGTCCACGAAAATCCGGCCCCGCACATCCCCTATGAATCTCCTCGGCTCCTACTCTAGACACCGCTCGACCGCCGCCCACAACAGGGCGAACGTCCCACTGACCACCCCGCGTCCCGCTCCGCCATCGCCTCCAGCATCCAACCCATCCAGTGGCGCGTCCGTTCGCTCCCGCCGCGCACCCAACCCATCCCGCCGCGCACCCCGCACGATCATCCGTGCCCGTTCCAGCCGCCGCAGAATCTCCTCCGACGACATCCGCCCCACCCCATTCTGAGATTTCACTGCGTAATAATTCTCATTCGCCGCTCCGACGGTGAGGCATCCCGTCGCGGTCGGGTTCGGCGGCAGTCCGTCAAACACGGCCGCCGTCGGAATCGGGTCCGGGATCTCCGCCGCCTGGCGGAGGCGTTTGGCGAGCGCCTTGAAGCGCATGATCGTCTTGTACTTTCCGCTGAGCTGCGGGAGGTTCGCGGCAATCCACGCTTTGATTCCACCGTTGCGTCCGACGATCTCGCCGTCCACGATGCGCAGGCAGTTGTCGACATGGCACTCAAGGTCGTGGACGAGCCCGCCGAAACGGACGCGCGCCTCGTCGGACGAGTTGCGCGCTTCCCACGCCACGAGGAACGCCTCCGGTGTCGGGCAGGGTGCGAGGGTCGTGCGGCGGCGGATCGCCCGCCGCTCCGCCGCGAGGCGCCGACGGCGCGCGTTGTCACGCATATAGTAGCGGGCGCGATAGGCACGCTGCTGAAGGCGGTTGATCTCGCACGCGAGGCCGCGACGGTAACAGCGCAGACCACGCAGGTCCGTGATCCCCATCGCGAGCTGGAGGCCCACAAGCGGGTTGCGGAGGAGGAAGGCGAACTCGTCGAACCGCAACGACTCCGTTCTGTCGAGGAGACCGCGCTCGTAGGCGTCGTGGTACCAGACCGCGCGATCTTCCTGTGTCCGGCCCGCACAGACGTCATCCATCTCGCCCGCACGCACGTATGTGCGCACACCGATACGCCCCGCGCCCTGGTCGACGAAATTGTGTTCGAACCACGCCGCGAAATTCGCCCGTACCTCCGTCGAGATATCCCGAATCCGTTTTTTCACCATGCCCAGTCCTCCTTTTCGCGCCATTCCCTGTTCCAACCACATCACGCCAGCCACGCCGTTTCAACCGATGCCGTCCCGGCTGACGGGAAGAGGATAGCAAACCCCTTCCCCCGACGTCAATGAGATTTCACCGCGTAATGAATAATCCAGAATCCTACGCCACTGCCGCGCAGAAAACGGCTCCCAGCGGCATCCAGACGGCATCCGACTTCCAGACGGCATCCGACTTCCAGACGGCAATTGGCGTTTCGGCTTCACTTATAGTACAATGTGCGCCATGGACATTGTTCTCTTCTTCCAGTCCACCATCCGGAAAAGCTGGATGCTCAAACTGGGCGGCGCCTATCGTTTCGCACGCGAACGTGGCTGGTTTCTGCAGGTTGTGGATAGTCACTCTTCGACCCGCGAAATCCGCCAGGCCCTCGCGCGCTGGAATCCGATCGGCTGCCTCGTCGACCGGGGCCTTGCCTGCGGTTCCGCCCCCGACCGCGTGTTCGAAGGTTTCCCGACCGTCTATCTCGACCAGCGCACGACCTCAATTCCCTGCCGCCACCCCCGTCTCGTACACGATTCGGCCGCCGAGGCGCGGCTCGCGGGGCAGGCCCTCCTGGACCTCAACTGCGCATCCTATGCCTACCTTGGCACGGGGCGCAACTACTTCTGGGACCATGAGAGGCGCGAAACCTTCCGCGCGCTCTGTGCCGACCAGGGCAGAACGATGACCACCCTCTCCCACCTCAGGCTCGTCCAATCCATCGCCGCGCTGCCCAAGCCCTGCGGCATTCTCGCGGCAAACGACGGATGCGCCGTCGAGATCTGGCCTGCCGCCGCCGCATGCGGTCTCTCCATTCCAAACGACATCGCCGTTGCCGGCATCGACAACGACGAGACCTATGCCGAGGCCGTCACGCCCGGCCTCACAAGCGCCGAACCCGACTTCGAAGGCGCGGGCTATGAACTCGCGCATCTCCTGATGGACGAAATCGCGCGCATCCGGCGCGGCGAGAGCCGAGACGTCCCTGCGCCCGTCTCGTACTACGGCGCCTTGCGGCTCGTCCGGCGCGGCAGCACGCAGATCCTCGCCGAAAACGATCCGCGTGTCGGGCGTGCGCTTGAGTTCATCCGGCGCCACGCCTGCGAACACGGGCTCTCGACCGACGGCGTCGTCGCCGTCATGGGTTGTTCACGGCGGCTTGCAACCGAACGATTC
The DNA here is from genome assembly GCA_934667295.1 of uncultured Kiritimatiellota bacterium. GTDB lineage: Bacteria > Verrucomicrobiota > Kiritimatiellia > RFP12 > UBA1067 > RUG572. The sequence goes on along the minus strand of CAKULR010000090.1, from coordinate 2,160 downwards.
AAGAAAGCCGTCGGGCACTCGATTCTGGACGAAATCCACGCACGGCGCTTCGACGAGGTCCTGCGCCTTCTCCGCAACCCGCATCAGCAGATCGAGCCGATCGCCGACCTCTGCGGCTATTCCGCCCCCTCGTTCCTGAAGCGCATCTTCAAGAAGAAGACCGGGCTCACCATGCGTGCGTGGCGCAGACGGGCGGCAGACCGCAATCCTGCGGTCTAGCGTCCGTCGATGGCCTCGACCTTCTTCGCCGCCTCGTGCAGGAACGGCGCAAGGCCCTCAAGGCCCTCGGTGAACTTCGTGTCGAGGAAGGCGTCGGCGGCGGCGACGGCCATCATGTCGCCCCAGATCATCTGGCCCATGCAGAGGACGTTCGCGTCGTTGATCGTGCGGCACATCTTCGCGGCGAAGACGCTCTCGACGGCGGCGGCGCGCACGCCCCTGAAGCGGTTGGCGATCAGGCTCATGCCCATGCCCGTGCCGCAGAAGAGGAACGCGCGCTTCGCCTCGCCCCGTTGCAGCGCCTTGCAGACATCCACCGCGCTCTCGAAGTAGGGCTTCTCCTTGTTCGCATCCGTCGCGCCGAGGTCCTTCACGGCGAAACCGCGCTTCTCAAGGTGCTGGACGACGGCCGTCTTGAGTCCGACGGCGAACGGGTCCGCCGCCACGAGAATCGTCTCCTTCTGCGCCGCGCCGCACACGCACGCCGCCGCCATCGCCACCCCTGCCGCAATCTTCTTCATGGTACAACATCCTTTCAAGTTTTGAATTACCGGAAACGAGTATAGCATAAGTCATCGCTTCGCGGCTTGAAATGGTGAATGTTGAAATCACCGCTACGCGGTTTGAACTGTCGGCGCGAAGCGTAACTTAAAGCCGCGTAGCGGCGGTTTAACCACTTAAAGCCGCGTAGCGGCGACTTAACCACTTAAAGCCGCGTAGCGGCGACTTAACCACAAAAAAAAGCGTCCCCGGGACCACATTAGGGGGGGGGGTATTGTGTGGTCCCAGGGACATACCGCCTTTCTTGATCTTGGGCGCGGCAGAACCCTCATTGACGGCGACGGTCATACCCGCCGCCACGCAAGCTGTCTGTCAACTTCCGCAGTCCACGTATGCCAAGCCGACAAATCCGTCCCTGCGGAAATTTCGCCACCAGTATACACCTCCCCACCGGGAATGGCAATACCCAACTTTTGGGCCCCAACTTTTCACGATCAGCGGAACCGGCGGTCGTAGAGCAGGGCGGCGTTCAGGACGACGAGGAACGAGCCGCCGTTGTGGACAAGCGCGCCGACGACCGGCGACATGATGCCGAGGACGCCCAGCAGCACCGCCACGAAGTTGATACCCATCGAGAGCGTGATGTTGAAGCGGATCGTGTTCAGGCAGGCCGTCGCGAGGCGCTTCAGGTAGGCGCCGGAGGCGATGTCGTCGTTCATGAGGGCGATGTCGCTCGCCTCCGTCGCGACGTCCGTGCCCGCGCCGGCCATCGCGATGCCCACGTCGGCGTACTTCATTGCGGCGGCGTCGTTCACACCGTCCCCGACCATCGCGACGTGCCGCCCCTCGTCGGTCAGTGCCTTGACGGCGTTCACCTTCTCCTCGGGCAGGAGGTCGGCCCGGACGTCGGTGATGCCGCACGCGGCGGCGAACTTCTCCGCGATCTCCCGGTGGTCGCCCGTCAGGAGGCAGGAGCGCACGCCGAGCGCGCGGAGCCGCCGCACCGTCTCCGGCGCCGTCTCGCGCAGCTCGTCCGCCACGTCCATCTTCGCGCCCGCGAGGATGCGTCCGTCCGCGTCGCGGGCGAGCGCGTTCGCCCACGTGCCCTTCGTGAGCGTGCCGGTCTTGTCGAAGGTCACGGTATCGACCGCGCCCATCCGCTCAAGCGCCTCGCCCGTCTTGACGAGCACGCCGCGCTTCGTCGCCTGGCCGATCGCGGCCATCACCGAGGTCGGCGTGGCGAGCGCGAGCGCGCACGGGCAGACCGTCCCGAGCACCGTCACCGCGCGGGTCAGGCTCGCGCGCAGCTCGATGCCGAGCGCGAAGTGGCAGACGACGAGCGTGGCGACCGCGACGCAGAGGGCGACGGGCACGAGGACCGACGCCCAGCGGTCCGCCAGGCGCTGCATCGGCGCCTTGTGGTCGTTCGCCTCGTTGACG
>CAKULR010000089.1 GCA_934667295.1 uncultured Kiritimatiellota bacterium | reverse complement strand
GCTGCACCCATGCGGAGGAGGCCGTTGCGCCGTGGGTCGATCTCCTCCTCGCGCCGCCGCGTCCGCGCGCGCTGAAGCGCCTTCTGCCGCAGCTTGCGCAGATGGGTGTGGGGCGGATTGTCCTCGTGGGCGCGGAAAAGGTGGAAAAGGCGTTCTGGGGAGCGCAGCTCCTCAAGGAGGCCGTCTCCCGTCCGCTTTTGCTGGACGGCCTCATGCAGGCCGGGACGACCGCGTTGCCGGTCCTCCAGGTCGAGCGGAATTTCCGGCGCTTCCTCGAAGGGGGACGCTTCGAGGCGAACTTCGCGGGCCAGACGATGCGCGTTGTCGCGCATCCGTACGATGCGGGGGCGGAGAGGGAGAGCGGTCGCAACACGGTGCGCCCCTCCCCGGAAGATCCCGATGTGTCCGCGCGTGGCGTCGTCGCGCTCGGCCCCGAGGGCGGGTGGACGGACGACGAAGTGACGCTTCTGGAGGCGCATGGCTTTGCGCGTCTCTCCCTCGGCCCGCGCATCCTCCGCACGGACACGGCGGCCATCGCCGTCCTCGCGCGCCTCATGCCCGTTCCGGATTGACCGATACGATCGGGGAATCGCACGCTCAAAAAGCCGCTGTTTTGAAGGAAAAGAATGGAGATGAAAATGAAGACGATCCTCTCGACCTTGTTGTTTTCGGTGACCCTCGTTGGAAGCGGGGTTGGGGCGCGTGCCGCCGCAACGTCCCCACAGACGATGCGCGGCGCGGCGCTCGTGCTGCGCTTCGACGACAACAAGCCGGTCTCGCAGTGGCGCGAGATCGCGGAGATCTTCGAGGCGGTGGGCGGACGGTGTTCGTTCGCCGTGAACTCCGCCGGGCTGAACGAAGAACAGTGGACGGCCCTGCGCGATCTCGCGTCGCGCGGGCACGAGATCATGGACCACACCGCGCAGCATGCGATGTTCAAGTTGCGGCTTGACAGCGCGGCGGAGGCGGAGGCGTATCGTACGGCCGACTTCTTCGACCACGCCGAGGGCGGGCTTGTGTTGTGCCGTCCCGAGTTGGACCTGGCGCATCCGGGAAACGTCCGGGTGAAGGCGTCGATGACGGCGGGGGTACTCCGTTCGGACGATCCCCGGTTCCTTTCAGCCCAGTCGTTCAGCCGGAAGTTCTATGTGCCGGCGACCGGCGCGCTCTATGGCCTTGGCAAGGACTGCGGTGGCGGGTTGTTCAAGAAGGGGCCCGAACAGCGGTGTTCCGACTTCTGGGGGCGCTGGACGACGAATTCGTTCGCGACCTGCGAGATCGTGCTTCTTGACGGGACCGCCGTCCAACCGTCGAAGGACCTCCTTCGGGCACAGGCGAAGAACTCCGTCTCACGCTTCGTCGCACACGGGTTGCCCGCGCCGAAGACGTGGATCCGGCCGGGCGGTTGGGAGACGGCCGTCGACGGGCGGCGGATGAAGGCGGTGTACGGCGATGAGTTCGGCTATACGGTGGCGGACTCGACCTGTGGCGCCGGCAGATGGTCGCCGTGGAACTATCCGTCGGACTTTGCCTTCTTCGACGAGGGGAAGAGCGTGGACGAGGTCTACGAAAAGGCCGTCGGCGTCCTGCGCAGCGGGCGTTCCTTCGCCTACATCAGCCACCAGTGGACGAAGGACCGTCCGAAATACCTTGAACAGTGCCGTGCGCTTGCCGCGAAGCTGAAGGAGAACGGCATTCCGATGACCCTCTATTCCCGCATTGCCGACCCGGGGCGGTAGGGCGGCTTTTATCTCTGCCAGTTGGTGCGGTCGGCGGGGGCCGGGCGGCGGCCGAGGAGGCGGGCGAGCGCGCCGAGGCCGTAGATGGCGAGCGTGAGCATGCAGACGGGGACGTGGTAGAACCACGCCACGTCCCGGCGGCGGCGCATGCCGACGAGCATCTGCACGACGAGGGGCAGCACGGTTGCCGTGGAGAGGCAGAAGAGGACGATTCCGGCGCGGCGCTGGCGGTTCCAGGGGTAGGTGCGCCGCTTCTCCTGCGCGAAGTAGAGGAAGTCGCGGATGCGCCGCCGCTGCTTGCGCGCGAAGTCGCCGAGGCGGGCGCAGTAGAGGTGGACGATGCCCGTCTTGACCTTGGCGACGCAGACGGCGCCGTCGCGCAGGATGCGCTCGTAGAGGATGTCGATGTCGAAGAGGTAGGGATCCCAGTTCGCGCCGTCGAGGAGGGAACGGCGGAAGACGAAGCCGTTGGCGCCGATGGTGGGGAGGGCGTCGCCCGTGAGGCGCAGCTTCAGCCAGTCGCCGCAGTCCTCCTGGGCGACGTCGAGGCCGGTCCAGCGGTTCGTGAGGACGCAGGTGCGGTCGTAGTTCCGCGTGAAGAGGCAGAGGGGGTCGTTCATCCCGAGGAGGGCGAAGTAGCGGGTGAGGGCGGGATCCTGCGGACGCACGGTGTAGGAGAGGGGTTCGGTCGCGAGGACGTCGGGGTCCGCGAAGGGGGCGAGCATCCGCGCGAGCCAGGTGGGATCGGGCAGGATGTTGTCCGAATCGACGAGGGCGATGAGTTCGCCGTGCGCGGCCTTGATGCCGGCGGTCTTGCCGGCCTCTCCGGTGCGGAGGGGGTTGGCGGTGACGACGTCGACGCCGGCGGCGCGGGCGATCGCGACGGTGTTGTCGGACGACCCGGCGTCCGCGACGACGATCTCGTAGTCCGTGCGCGGAAGCGTCTGCGCGGCGATCGCCGCCAGGCACGCGGGCAGGGTCTTTTCGGAGTTCAGGACGGGAATGACGATGGAGAGCCACATAGATATGCGGTAGTATAGCATAAACCTACCTCTCTACCGCGAGCGCGGCGACTGCGAGAACGTCTTCGACGAGATGAAGAACCAGTGGGGCTGTGGCGGCTTCACGGCGCATTCCCTCGCCCAGACCGCGCTTTTCGCCGGGCTGTCGGTCATCTCCGCGAACCTCTGGAACGTCTTCACGCGCCTCGGCGGGGATGGCTCGCACCGGGAGGCGGCCACTTCGCGCCCGGTCGGAGAGCCCGGTCGCGCAGGAGCGCGACCCTCCCGTGCGTTCCGTGCCGGGGGTGGGGCGGGTACATCGCGTCCCCCATGTTTGTGGTATACTGTGTGGGAAGACGCGGTTTGTCCTATCGGCCCCGCGAACCATATCGAAACGAACCACATCGAACGAGAAAAGGAAAGAGCGGACATGAAGCGAAGGGATTTTCTGGCGTTGCTGGCGAGTCTGCCGGCGGCGGGCGGTTTTGCGGCAACAGGACGCGCGGACGGGGGGGATGAGGGTACGTCCGGGGCGCACACCGTCGTCATGGAGGCGGAGCGGTTCACCGACTTCGGCGGGTGGGTGAACGACGCGCAGTTCATGGACGTGATGGGGTCGCCGTTCCTGCTGGCGCACGGCATGGGGAAGCCCGTTGCGGACGCGACGGTGGAGGTGAAGGTGCCCGCGTCCGGGCTCTACAACGTCTACGCCTACACGCGCAACTGGACGGCGCCGTGGAGTCAACATGCGGCCGGCACGTTCCAGGTGCTGGTGAACGGCACGGCGCTGCCGAACGAACTGGGGACGGGATCGGGCGACTGGCGGTGGCAGTCCGCCGGCGCGATCCGGCTGGAGGCGGGGACGGCGCGGATCGCGCTCCACGACCTCACGGGCTTCGACGCGCGGTGCGATGCGGTCTGCCTGACGACGGGGACGCAGCCGGAGAAGCCGTGCGTGAAGAAGGCGGTGGCGGAGAAGGCGTTCGACCTCGTGGTGTGCGGCGGGGGCATTGCCGGGACCTGCGCGGCGATCTCGGCGGCGCGCCTCGGGCTGAAGGTCGCGCTCGTGCAGGACCGCCCGATGCTCGGCGGCGCGAATTCGAGCGAGGTGCGCGTCCACCTGGGCGGCTACATGAACCTCGGGCCCTACCCGCGCCTCGGCGACGTCGTGGCGGAGATCGGTCCGGCGAAGGGCGGCAACGCCCAGCCCGCTGCCGTCTACGAGGACAAGCGGACGCTCGATGCCGTCGCCGCCGAGAAGAACATCTCGCTCTTCCTCAACACGCGCGTGGTGGCGGTGGACAAGACGGCGGACGGCGCGGCGATCGCGGGCGTGACGGGCGTGAACGTCGTCGACGGCTCCCTCACGCGCTTCGCGGCGCCGCTCTTCGCGGACTGCACGGGCGACGCCTGCGTGGGCGCGCTCGCGGGGGCCGACTTCCGCATGGGGCGCGAGTCGCGCGCCGAGACGGGCGAGGAGATGGCGCCGGAGAAGGCGGACACGATGACGATGGGCGCGAGCGTGCAGTGGTACACGAAGGAGCTGCCGTCGGCGGTCGCCTTCCCGGCGCGTCCGGGGATGATCGCGTTCAACGAGCAGAACTGCGAGTACGGGACGCGCGGCGACTGGGACTGGGAGACGGGCATGATGCGCGACCAGATCACCGAGTTCGAGCGCATCCGCGACTACGGGATGCTCGTCGCCTACTCGAACTGGTCCTACCTCAAGAACGCCTCCGCGCGCAGGGCGAAGTACGCGAAGCGCGCGTTCGACTGGGTGGCCTACGTCGCCGGGAAGCGCGAGAGCCGCCGCCTGCTGGGCGACCACATCCTCACGCAGCAGGACGTCTTCGAGTACCGTCCCCACCCGGACGGCACCTGCTGCACGACGTGGGCGATCGACCTCCACTACCCGATGCCGAAGAACACGAAGCACTACGACGGCGAGCCGTTCCGGTCGATCTGCACGCACAACAAGCACTACGCCTACCCGATCCCCTACCGGTGCCTCTACTCGCGCAACGTCGCGAACCTCTTCATGGCGGGGCGCAACATCTCCGTCACGCACGTCGCGCTCGGCACGGTGCGCGTGATGCGCACGACGGGCATGATGGGCGAGGTGGTCGGCATGGCCGCGCGCGTCTGCAAGGAGAAGGGGTGCCGTCCACGCGGCGTCTACACGCACCACCTCGACGCGCTCAAGGCGCTCATGGCGAAGGGCGTGGGGACGGGCAAGCGCCAGCCGCCGCAGAACTACAACCTCGGCGCGCTCATCCCCGGCGTCCCCCCTGCCGCCGCCGCGCGCTGAACGCGCTTCGGAACGACTTGAACACGGATTGAAAGGAACACGAACATGAAAAAGCTCCTGATCGCGGCGGCGTTCGCCGCCTGTGCCTGCGGCGGGACATGGGCCGCGCCGGCGGCGGACTACGCGACGCGGAACATCTTCACGGACGGCGAGTTCTTCGTCGGCTGCAACTACTGGGCGAAGAACGCCGGCATGTACATGTGGAGCCAGTGGGCGCCGGACGTCGTGGAGCGCGAACTCGCCGAGCTCGCGAAGCACGGCGTCACCGTGATGCGCGTCTTCCCGCTCTGGCCGGACTTCCAGCCGCTCACGGGCGACTGCAACGCGGGCGGCAGCTACCGCTCCTTCCTCCAGAACAACAGGCCGCTCCAGAACAAGGCCGGCGTGGACGAGGAGATGATGCGGCGCTTCCGCTTCTTCTGCGACGTCGCGCAGAAGAACAACATCAAGCTCATCGTCGGCATCGTCACGGGCTGGATGAGCGGACGCCAGTTCGTGCCGGCCGTCTTCGAGGAGAAGAACGTGCTCACCGATCCAGTCGCGGTCATGTGGCAGACGCGCTTCGTGAAGCACTTCGTCACCGCGCTGAGGGACCACCCCGCCATCGCGGCCTGGGACTACGGCAACGAGTGCAACTGCATGGGCGCGCACGAGGCGGGCCAGGCCGCGTTCTACAACTGGATGGAGCACATCGGCTCCGCAATCCGCCTCTGCGACCCCACGCGCCCCGTCGTTTCCGGCATGCACTCCCTCTCGACGTGCGAGACGGACGCCGCGCCGATCCGCCTGAACGGCGAGGTGTCGGACATCCTCTGCACGCACCCCTACGCCCTCTACGTGCCCGGCTGTGGCAGGGAGGCGTTCAACACGATGCGCGTCGCCCTGCACCCCACGGCGGAATCGCTCCTCTACCGCGACCTCGGCGGCAAGCCTTGCTTCGTGGAGGAGGTCGGCAACCTCGGCACGGGCTACGCGAGCGACGCCCGCACGGCCTCGGGCATGCGCACGACGCTGTTCAGCGCGTGGGCGAACGACCTCAAGGGCTGCCTCTGGTGGTGCAACTCCGACCAGGAGGTGCTGGACTTCCCGCCCTATACGCTCACGGCGTGCGAGCGCGAGCTCGGCCTCCTGCGCCAGGACTACTCGCCGAAGCCGGTCATGCTGGAGATGAGGGCGTTCCAGGACTTTCGCGCGACGCTGCCGTTCAGGAAGCTGCCCGCGCGCCGTCCGAACTGCGTGGTCGTCGTCCCCGAGAAGATCCGCGGCTGGGAGCCGGGCTTCGGCTGCTACCTGCTCTGCCGCCAGGCGGGGCTCGACCCGGTCTTCGCCGGCGCCGAGAACCAGGAACTGCCCGAAAGCGACCTCTACGTCGTCGCGTCCGTCGACCAGGACAAGGGCTACTCCTATCCCGCGCAGTGCCGCTTCTTCGACAAGGCGAAGGCGGGCGCGACGGTGCTCGTGGTCCACGGCGGCAACTCGCGCTACACGCACTTCCGCCAGAAGACCGGGCTTGAGATCGACTACGGCTGCCGCGCGCCGATCAACCGCAACTTCACGCTCGCCGCCTACCCCGACCGCGCGCTGAACTGCTACGACGGCTTCACGACGAAGCTCATCGCCCGCGAATGCGAGGTGCTGGGCAAGGCGTCCGACGGCGAGCCCGTCTTCACGAAGTTCCGCTACGGGAAGGGCTGGGTCGTCGTCGTGAACGCGCCCGTGGACCGCGCGACGATCGCCCGCACGGACTGCCTGACGGGTCCGCACGTGATGCCGTACTACCTGATGTTCCGCGAGGCGGCCAAAATCGCCGGCATCCGGACGAAGGTCGCGAAGGGCGACTGCCCCTACGTCGCCTTCACCGAGCACCCCGTCCCCGACGGCTCGACCGTCGTCGTGGGCATCAACTTCGAGCCGCGCGCGATCACGTGCCCCATCACACTGGACGGCACGCTCGGCCGCGTGTGGCGCGGCGACGTGAAGGCGAACGGCATCGTCTTTCCGCCGAACGAGGCCGTCGTGTTCGAGATCAAGAGATTAAGCGGTTAAGTAGTTAAGTGGTATGAAGAGAGTATTCTGCTGTCTCCTGGCGGGTACGGCGTGGTGCGGGTGGGCCGCCGGGACGGCCGACAACGCCGCGCCGGCGGACGAGCTTGCGCGGCGGGCGTCGGTCGAGGCCGCCGTGCCGTCCGCGCCGG
>CAKULR010000088.1 GCA_934667295.1 uncultured Kiritimatiellota bacterium | reverse complement strand
CGAAGGTCGTGGACGGCGAGACGGTGTTCCTCGTGGGGCCGGAGGCGTTCGCGCGGGATGTCGCGGACCTCGTGAAGGCCGGCGCGGCGGTCGTGGGTGGCTGCTGCGGCACGACGCCGGCGCACCTCGCGGCGGTGCGGCGGACGGTGGACGCCCTGGCCGCCGCCGGGGAGCTGCCCGCCGCCCGTCCCCCCGTCGCGAAGACGGTGATCACCTCCTACGCGCGGGCGGTCGAACTGCCCTTCGACGATTCCCTCGTCATCGGCGAGCGCATCAACCCCACGGGCAAGAAGAAGCTGAAGGAGGCCTATCGGACGGGCGACGTGGGGTACGTGCTGCGCGAGGCGATCGGACAGGTGGAGGCCGGGGCGCACATCCTCGACGTGAATGCGGGCGTGCCGGGCCTCGACGAGCCGTCCGTCCTCGACGCGACGGTGCAGGCGATCCAGGGCGTGACCGACGTGCCGCTGCAGATCGACACGTCCTCGGTGGAGGCGCTGTCCCGCGCCCTCCGCCACTACAACGGCAAGGCGCTCGTCAACTCGGTCAACGGCAAGGACGAGGTGATGGACGCCGTCTTCCCGCTCGTCGCGAAGTACGGCGGCGTGGTGGTGGCGCTCACCCTGGACGAGGCGGGCATCCCGCCGACGGCGGAAGGCCGGCTCGCCATTGCCGAGAAGATCCTCGCGCGCGGCGCGCGCCACGGTCTGCGTCCGTGCGATTTCGTCATCGACGTCCTCTGCCTCGCGGTGAGCGCGGACGCGACGAGCGTGCCGGTGATCCTGGAGGCCCTGCGCCTCGTGCGGGAACGCCTGGGATGCCGCACGGTGCTGGGCGTCTCCAACGTCTCGTTCGGCCTCCCCGCGCGGCCGTTCCTCAACGGGACGTTCTACGCGCTCGCGCTGCAGGCGGGGCTCACGACGGCCATCGTGAACCCGCTCTCGAAGGAGATGATGACGTCCTACCACGCCTGGCGCGCGCTGACGGGGCGCGACGCGCAGTGTACGGACTGGATCGCCGCCGTGGAGGCGGGCCGCGTGGGCGCCTCCGTCCCCGCGCCCTCCGCCCCCGTGGCGGGCGCGCCCGGCGCCGGAACGAACGCGGCGGCGGCCTCCCCGCTGACGGCGGCCATCACGCACGGCCTGAAGGGCGACGCCGCGACGATCGCGGGCGGTCTGCTCGCCACGGGCCGGACGCCGGTGGAGGTGATCGACGGCGAGATCGTGCCGGCGCTGGAGATCGTCGGGCGCGGCTTCGAGCGCGGCAAGGTCTTCCTGCCTCAGCTCCTCATGGCCGCCGAGGCGGCGAGCGCCGCGTTCGAGGTGATCCGCCGGGAACTCGCGAAGAGCGGCACGCCGAGCGTGCTGCGCGGGCCCATCGTGATCGCGACGGTGAAGGGCGACATCCACGACATCGGCAAGAACATCGTGCGCGCGCTCCTGGAGAACTACGGCTTCAAGGTGGTGGACCTGGGGCGCGACGTGCCGCCGGAGACGATCGTGGAGACGGCGGTGCGGCTCGACTGCCGCCTCGTGGGGCTCTCGGCGCTGATGACGACGACGGTCGGCTTCATGGAGGAGACGATTCGCCAGCTGAAGGCGGCGAAGCCCGACTGCCGGACGGTGGTGGGCGGGGCCGTGCTGACGGCGGACTACGCGGCGCAGATAGGCGCGACGTACTACGCGAAGGACGCAATGGCGACGGTGCGCGTCGCGGAGGAGGTGTTCAAATGAGGATTGCGGGCGGTGAGTGGCGGGGGCGGACGCTGCGCGTGCCGGCGGGCGACGCGGTGCGTCCGACGCAGGACCGCGTGCGCGAGGCGCTGTTCTCGATGCTGCGGGGCGAGCTCGCCGGCGCGGCGTTCCTCGACCTTTTCGCGGGCTCCGGCGCGGTTGGCCTGGAGGCGCTGTCGCGCGGCGCCGCCCGGGCGGTGTTCGTGGAGGTCGCGCCGCGCCACCTCGCCTGCCTCCAGGCGAACGTGGCGACGCTCGGCGCCGCGCCGCGCGGCCAGGTCGTGCGGGCCGACGTCTACGCCTGGCTCGCGGGCCGGCAGGGGGATCTCTTCGACATCGCCTACGCCGATCCGCCCTACGCGCTCGGCGCGGAGCGGGGCTATGCGCAGATGCTCGACCAGCTGGCGGCGCGCGGCGTCGTGAAGCCGGGCGGGCTCTTCGTCGCGGAGATGAAGGGCCACCAGACGCCCGACGTCTCGCCGCTCTGGGACCTCTGCCGGGACCGGGTCTACGGGCAGACCCGCCTCGCCGTCTACCGCCGCGTTGAGGATTAAGATTAAGTCGCCGCTACGCGGCTTTAAGTGGTTAGTTAAGTCGGCCTACGGCCTTTAAGTGGTTAAATCGCCGCTTCGCGGCTTTAAATGCCGTTCGGACCCTTCAGACGATGAGTCCTAGGACGGTCGGCGGCCTTTAGGTTGCTGTGTGCTGTCTGGCACGCGATGTACCCGCGCCGCCTCGGCGCGTGGCGTACTGGAGTTCGAGGCACTTGCAAAACCTTCGCGATTGCGGCCACGACAAGCGTGGCCCTCCCAAAAAACGGTGAATCTTTGCGGTCTTGCGAAGAAACGGGAGGGTTTGCGAAGATACGGGAGGAGCGTGCTTGTCGCGGCCGGGGTTTTGCAAGTGCCTCGTTCTTTTGAACTGTTCTGTCGTGCGGGAACCCTCCCGTCGCCGGTTCGACCTCTCCAGACGTCCTGCGTTGCGTTGGAATCCAGACGTCCTGCGTTGAAACCGTGCAGATCCATCATTGAACTCATCGTCTGAAGGGTCCGACCACGCCCCGGGCACACCGTTCCGAAGCGAAATCCAGCACTCATCCTACCTTCGTTCTTAGATGAGATTTCAATGCGTAATAAACTCTACGTCGAATGAAAATCGAGTAACAACAAAATAATCTGTATGAAATGCTAGATATTTCACTTAAGTCAGGTACGTCCAGTCTTCAGCCTAAACGTGCGATTTCACTTCGGAGCGTTCCGACGTGAAATCCGTCAAACCAGTGTGTCGGCCGTGAAATCCGCTTCGCGCACTTCGGCCATGCCCTGTCCATGTTCCATCCAGAGATGTGGACGGGTCTCCCCTCACAAATTTGACGCTTGATTTGTTCGGAACGAATCGGATCGGGTGTCTCGGAATTGTTGTCCCAGCCGTCTGAGGTCCTTGCAGACCCTCGGCCGCGACAAGCGCGGCCCTCCCGTATCTTCGCAAAACCGTGAATATTCACCGATCTCCGGGAGGACCGCGCTTGTCGCGGCCGTAGGCCTGCCAAAAATGGGAGGGGCGCAACTTGTTGCGACCGTTGTCGGCGGCACGTGGCCTCGGACGCAATGAATTGCGTCCCTCCCGTTGCGTTCCTCCCGTTCCCTTCCGTTGCGCCCGTCTGGAACGTTCGGACGCGACGGAGCGCGTCCCTCCCGTGTGCGGAGCGCAACTTAAAGCCGCGAAGCGGCGATTTAACCACTTAAAAGCCGCGTAGCGGCGACTTAACCCACTTGTGGCTTGCGTTTTGCCGCCGGTTTTGATACACTCTTGCTTGTCAAACAACGGAGAAAGTGTAGAATATGGCAATTGTTCTCGGTCTGCCGAAGGGTAGCCTCCAGGAGTCGACCTTCGCGCTCTTCAAGCGTGCGGGGTTCGCCGTCTCGTGTTCGTCCCGCTCCTACTATCCTTCGATTGACGATGAGGAAATCAAGTGCCGTCTGCTGCGCCCGCAGGAGATGAGCCGCTATGTGGAACTCGGGCTCCTCGACGCCGGCATCTGCGGCTACGACTGGGTGTACGAGAACGGGTCGGACGTGGTGGACGTCTGCGAGCTCAGCTATTCCAAGGCGACATCGAACCCGGTGCGCTGGGTGCTCGCGGTGCCGAACGACTCGAAGATCAAGACGGTGAAGGACCTCAAGGGCAAGCGCATCTCCACCGAGGCGATCGGCATCGTCAACCGCTACCTCAAGGCGAACGGCGTGAAGGCCGACGTGGAGTTCAGCTGGGGTGCCACCGAGGTGAAGGCCCCCGAGCTGGTGGACGCGATCGTCGACCTCACGGAGACGGGCAGCTCGCTGCGCGCGAACAACCTGCGCATCGTCGATACGATTCTCACGTCCACCACGCGCCTCATCGCGAACAAGAAGGCGTGGCGGGACAAGGCGAAGCGTGCGAAGATCGAACAGCTCAAGATGCTGCTCACGGCGGCGCTGGACGCGCAGAAGCGCGTGCTCATCAAGCTCAACGCCCCGGCGAAGAAGCTGGAGAAGATCACGGCGGCCCTGCCCGCGCTGCACGCCCCCACGGTCAACAAGCTCAACGACGCCGACTGGTTCGCCGTCGAGAGCGTGGTGGAGGAGCGCTTGGTGCGCGACCTCGTGCCCGTCCTGAAGGCCGCCGGCGCAACGGGCATCATCGAGCTGCCGCTCAACAAGATCATTTTCTAAGTTCAAAGTTCGAGGTTCAAAGTTCGAGGTTGGAACCGAGAACGGCGAACTCAAATCTCAAAGGAGGTCCACGATGGGTTCCATCAAGAAGAAGCGCCGGAAAAAAATGTCGAAGCACAAATACGACAAGCGCATGAAGGCGCAGCGCCACAAGAACAAGTAAGCCCGCGTGGCTGATTGTGGGGCTCCCGGACCGGTCGGTTCGGGAGTTCCGTGTTTTACCCTTCTCCAACTTGCCCATTGACCAACGGCGGGAATCGGGTAAAATATGGATTTCATTTGCGACCGCAGGGTCGCCTGAGAAGAAGAGGAAAGAGAAAAGAACATGGCCAATGAAGTGAAAGTCGGGATGCGGATCAAGATGTTCCGCGACAAGCTGAAGATGACGCTGGGGGACCTCGCGGCGAAGAGCGGCGTCTCCGTGGCGGTGATCGCCTCGATCGAGGACGGGGAGGTCCTTCCCGCGCTTGGCGTCCTGACGAAGCTTTCCCGCGCCCTTGGCCAGCGTCTCGGCACGTTCATGGACGATCAGTTCAAGCCGGACCCGATCATCACGCGCGCGGCGGACGTGGAGGCCGCCAAGGTCGCCGCCGAGGGCGCGAACACGCTCGGCTACGCCTCCCACTCGCTCGCGCTCGGCAAGCCCGACCGCCACATGGACCCCTTCCGCATCGAGTTCCCCGCGGACGGCGTGGACGAGGTCTCCTCCCACGAGGGCGAGGAGCTGATCATCTGCATCGCCGGACAGGTGGAGCTCACCTACGGCGGCGAGAAGACGGTGCTCGGCCCCGGCGACACGGCCTACTACAACAGCGTCGTGAAGCACGGCCTCAAGGCCGTGGGCGGCAAGCCCGCCTCCATCTACGGCGTCGTGTTCATGCCCTTCTGAGAGGTGAGACATGTTCAAGTTGACTGATCCGTTCGGGACGGCGCCGAGCAAGGCGCCGTTCACGCAGAGCGTTTCGACGGGCGTCCCCTGGCACAACCTGCCCGTCACCCGCGAATACACGCTCGGGCAGCTGCTGGACCAGACGATCGCGCGCTGCGGCGAGAACGACGCCGTCGTCTACGCCGACCGCGACTACCGCCTGACCTGGTACGAGTTCGGCGAGGAGGTGGACCGCCTCGCGCGCGGCCTGATGGCGCTCGGCGTGAAGCACGGCGAGAAGATCGCCCTCTGGGCGACGAACGTGCCGCACTGGGTCGTCCTCATGTTCGCGGCCGCGAAGATCGGCGCGATCCTGCTGCCGCTCAACACGAACTACAAGGAGCACGAAATGGACTTCGCGCTCGGGCAGTCCGACGCGGAGAACCTCTTCATCATCTCCGGCTACCGCGACTGCAGCTACGTGGACGTGATCTACACGCTCGTGCCCGAACTGCGCGAGCAGCCGCGCGGCGAGCTGAAGTGCGAGAAGTACCCGCACCTCAAGCGCGTCATGTTCCTCGGCGGCGAGAAGCACCGGGGCATGTACTCGCTCAACGAGGTGATGGCCCTCGCGGTGGAGACGCCGTGGGAGGACTACCTGAAGCGCCAGGCGCAGTGCGACGTGAACGACGTCGTGAACATGCAGTACACCTCGGGCACGACGGGCTTCCCGAAGGGCGTGCAGCTGACGCACCGCAACATCGGCAACGACGGCTTCTGGATCGGCGCGTGCCAGAACCTCTCCGCGCGCGACCGCGTGTGCATCCCCGTGCCGCTCTTCCACTGCTTCGGCTGCGTGCTGGGCGTGATGAGCTGCGTGAACCACGGCGCGACGATGGTGTTCCTGGAGAAGTTCGACCCCATCCAGGTGATGATGTCCATCGAGCGCGAAAAATGCACGGCGACCTACGGCGTGCCGACGATGTACATCGCGATGCTGGACCATCCGCTCTTCTCGAAGTTCGACTTCCACTCGCTCCGCACCGGCATCATGTCCGGCTCGGCGTGCCCGACGCACCGCATGCAGCAGGTGTTCGACCGCATGTTCATGAAGGAGGTCACGAACCCCTACGGCCTCACGGAGTCCGGCCCCGTGATGACGATGACGCGCTACTTCGAGCCGTCCATCGAGCGCAAGTGCCAGACGATCGGCCAGGCGCTGCCCGGCATCGAGGTGGCGATCATCGACCCCGAGACGGGCGAGATCGCGCCGATCGGCCAGGACGGCGAGATCTGCTGCCGGGGCTTCAACACGATGAAGGGCTACTACCAGATGCCCGAGCAGACGGCGAAGTGCATCGACGGGAAGGGGTGGCTCCACTCCGGCGACATCGGGCGCATGGACGCGGACGGCTACTACTACATCACGGGCCGCCTGAAGGACCTCATCATCCGGGGCGGCGAGAACATCTCCCCCAAGGAGGTGGAGGACTTCCTCGGCACGATGCCCGGCGTGAAGGACGTCGCCGTCGTCGGCTGCCCCTCGAAGAAGTACGGCGAGCAGCCGGCGGCGTTCATCATCCCCGCCGACGGCGCCGACCTCCACGAGAACGACGTGGAGGACTTCTGCCGCAACAAGATCAGCTGGTTCAAGATCCCGAAATACGTCCACTTCCTGGACATCTTCCCGATGACCGCCTCGCAGAAGATCCAGAAGTACAAGCTGCGCGAACTCGCGCACGAGCTGTGGCCGGATGCCTGACGAGCTCACACCCATGCAGCGGCAGTACCGTGCGATCAAAAGCACACTGCCGCCCGGCGCCATCCTGATGTTCCGGCTCGGGGACTTCTACGAGATGTTCTCCGAGGACGCGGTCACCGCCGCGCCCATCCTCGGCGCCACGCTCACCCAGCGCGGCGGCGTGCCGCTCTGCGTCATCCACTACCACGCTCTGGACGCC
>CAKULR010000087.1 GCA_934667295.1 uncultured Kiritimatiellota bacterium | reverse complement strand
CTGCAGCTTCCGCACGAGGTCCGCGTTGACGACGTTGTTCAGCGTGCGGCGCACGACCTCCATCGTGGGCTCGTCCGTCACGCGCAGCCCGTCGACGAACTTCGCCTCGTGGCCGCTCTCCCGGAGCGCCCGCGAAATCGCCTTCCCGCCGCCGTGCACGAGCACGACGCGCATGCCCACCGCGTCCATGAACGCGATGTCGGCGAGGAGGGAGACGAGGTTTTCCTCGCTCTCCATCACGCTGCCGCCCACCTTCACGAGCACGGTCGAGCCGCAGAAGTCCTGAATGTAGGGCAACGCCTCCGTCAGAACGGCGGCCTTGTGCATTGCCAAATCGAGTTTTTCCATTGGAGTTGGAAGTATACCACAAACTCGCCGCAGTGACCAGCGCGCCGCCCGCCGGTCAGCGCGCGCACGCCGCCTCGGCCCGCGCCGCCGCCAGCACCTCGTCCAGCGTCACCGCCGCGCCGCCGCGCTTCTTGGACTGCGTGGCCGCCTCCAGGAAGGCGTAGATCTCCAGCGTCTCCTCCGGCGGAACCGGCACGACGCCCGTCCTGAAGAACTTCAGGATCTCCACGAGCAGCGGCTTGTAGCCCGCGTAGGTGCCCATGTCGACGACCCCGTAGTATTCGGTGAAGATCGTCCCGCCGTATCCGGCGCCCTTCTTCTTGTAGTTGAGCCCCCGCAGGACGCCCAGGCGGCCGTCCTTCCAGGTTCCGACCATCACGTCCTCGGTCTCCGTGCCCGTGCAGCGCACCTCCCGGCACCCCGTCCCCATGATCGTGAACAGCGGCTCCGCGCCGTGGATCGCGTACCAGAAGAACTCGCTCTGGGTGGGCTCGAACTGCTCGGGCGTCCAGCAGTTCGCGCCCCGGATCGGCCCCAGCTCGCCCTTGTTGGCCTTCTGCGCGTTCTTCACGTAGCGGAGGGAGGACGAGCAGAACCACTTCGCGCCCATCTCCCTCGCCGTGTCCACGAGCCGCACCGCATCCGCGAGGCTCGCCGTCACGGGCTTGTCGATGAAGACGGGCTTCCCGCTCCGGAACACCTCGATGGCCTGGGCGAGGTGCGGGCGCCCGTCGCACGTCTCCAGCAGCACCACGTCCGCCTCGGCCAGCAGGTCCGCGATCGTCGGCGCCATCCGCACGCCCATCCCCTCCAGCTGCGCGATGTACTTCGGGTAGCGGTTCGTCGAGCTGGGGATGTCCCGCGACCCCCACTTGTGGGCCACCGTCACCCTGAAGCCCGCGCAGTCCGGATCGTCCTTCACGTTCATCATCTCGGTGAACGCGATCGTGTGCGAGGTGTCGCATCCGATGATGCCCACCTTCACCACGTCTTCTCCCCACACGGTCGCCGCCACCAGCGCAGCGGCCCACATCATCGTCTTCATCGTCATCTGCTGCTCCTCGGTTTACGGGAGGAAACTGGAGCCGGCAGAGGGATTCGAACCCCCGACCAGCGGTTTACAAAACCGCTGCGCTACCACTACGCTATACCGGCCCGAAAAGGAAGTTCGGTGATTGTATCACATCCCGGCGGGGGAATCAAGGGCCGCAGCCGCGTCCGAACCGTCCCGCACGTGGGTCTTGAGGTCGCGTACGCCATCAAGTGCGGCGAGGAACGCCCGGAACGGACCGTTCTTCGCCGTCGGCACGCAGTCGATGCCCGCAAGGGGCAGCCCCTCCTCCGCGAGCGCGCGGCGCACGGCGTTGAACGCGAAGTGTTCGAGCGTGCGCCCCATCGCCCGGCAGCTCATCACGAAGTCGGTCACGCGGGCGGACGCGGCATCGTAGACGACGTAACACACGAGCCCCATCTCGCCGAAGGCGTCGGCCAGCCGGAACGTCCACACCCGCTTCGCGGGATCGGCGACGAGCGCGGTCCATTCATTCGCCCCCCTCCGGATCGTCGTCGCGTTGAACTGGTTCGTCTTCCCCGCCATCTGCGCAAGGCGCGGCACGTCCGCCGCAGTCGCGCGCGCCACGCGGCACGTCATCTCCAGTCCGTCCAGATAGGCGTCCAGCGTCGCAACGGACGCGGCGGACGCCCGGCGCGCCGCCTCCGCACGGTACTGTCCCGCGCGCGCGCGGTCTTCCTCCGTCCCGCCCACATCGGCGAAATACGCGGCGTCCAGCCGCCGCAGGAACGCCGCCGGACGCATGAGGTCGCCCGGGAACGGCGGCACCGCCACGCCGGGCAGATGCGCCTCCATCTGCGCGCGCTCGTGCGGGTTGTCGTCCACGAAGACGACCGACTCGACGCCCAGGTTGAGCGTGCGGCAGAGGTCCAGCAGGTTCCCCGCCTTGGGCGCCCAGTTCACGCCCACCGCCGTGAAGTCGGCGAGCGCGAGGGGCATGTCCGCCCGCGCGAACGCCCGCGCCAGCGGTGCCGCCGCGTTGTCCGGCGGATCGTTCTTCGAGAGGAGCACAAGCAGCACGCCGCGCGCCCGGAGCGCAAGCAGACCTTTCTGGAACGCGGCAAACGGTGTCACGGTCTCCGCGCCGTCCTCCGAGACGATCCCGCGCCAGAGCGTGTTGTCCGCATCGACGGCGAGGACCTTCTTCGGCGCCGCACCGACGAGGAAACGAAATTCCTCCTCGATCGCCCGGAGGCCCGCAAGGGAGAACGGCATCGCCGCCAGGGTCCGCATCCGCGCGTCCCAGAACCCCGGCGTCTCCCGCGCGAGCTGCGCGAGGTCGGGCACGACGACGCGCGCCGACGGGAGGTGCGTGCGGAGGAGCGCGCGGTCGTCCGCCGAAGCGCCCCCCTCCACCACGAGCAGAACGGCCTCGGGGGCGAACGCATGGAGTCCGCTTGCCGGATCGAGCACGTCCTGCCGCCAGGCGTCGAAACCCGGCGCGAGGTAGACCGCATCCCCCGCCCGGCGTAAGTCCTGGGCGAGGAGGTCGAGCGTCACGTTTCCGAGGAGGGCGATCTTCATGTTTCGACGACGCCCCGCCGGCACGTCTGCGGAATCGCCACGCACGCCGCCGACGCCGCAAGCCCCGCGCCGAAGCCGGCGAGGAGCGCGCGCCCCGCCGCCTCCCCGTGCGCGGCGAGCGTCAACGCGACCGAGCACGAACCGGGGTTCGCGTAGCGCTCGCCGCTCGTCAGAAGACGGTCCGCGAGGCCGAGCGTCTTCGCGAGCTGCCGCACCATGTAGAGGTTCGCCTGGTGCGGCACGAAGAGATCGACGGCGGGGTTCGCGGCGTGGAAGTCCTTCAGGAACGCCGCCACCGGACCCGCCACGAAGCGGAAGACGCCGAAGCCGTCCATGCGGATCTTCCCGTCCGCCCCGCACCGCAGCACGTCCGCGCCCGCGCCGTCCGTGTAGAACGCGAACCGCGCCGAAGCCCCCCCTTCCGCCGCGACCAGCGTCGCCGTCGCGGCGTCGGACATCACGGCCAGCGTCGCGACGTCCGCCGTGTCCACGTGGGCGGACTGCACGTCGCCGTCGACGAGCAGGATCTTCCTTCCCGTCGCGGCGGCGAGCTGCCCCGCGACCATGAGGCCGTACGGATACCCCCCGCACGCCATCTGGAGGTCGAGCGCCGCCACGTCCCGCGCAAACCCCAGTTCATGCTGGAGCCGCACCGCAGGCGCGGGGAAACGCTCCGGGGCCGAGAAGCTCACCGCCACCACGCCCCCCACGTCCGCCACATCGACGCCCGCGAGCGCCCGCCGCGCCGCCGGCAGCATGAGGTCGAGGACGGTCCGCCCCGGCTCCAATACGCGCCGGACCGCGAAGCCCGTCGACTTCACGATGGCCTCCGCCTTCGCCGCGCCTACCAGCGCCGCACACAGCTCGCGGTTGTCCACCGTGTTCGCCGGCACGCAGCCGAAGAGCGCGTCAATTCCCAGATTCTTGAGTTCAACCATGTTCTGCATACAGGAAAAAACAGTATACCCCACCCTCCTTCCACCCGTCAACGCAGAATCAGCAACGTGCCGCTTGTTGTCGTGACGACGAGGCGGTCCCCGTCCACGCCAACGGCACTCGCAAACGACCGCTCGCCGTCCATGTAGACCGTCCAACTCGCCAGATTTTCGGCATCGATGATTCTACCAAACGACAGGGGGAGGGTCAACCGACTCGGCAGACCCTTTGCGCCCGTCCCCGCAATGGTCGTCACGTCGAGGCGGCCGTTCGCCGCCGGACGGAACGTCGTAATCGTGCCCGCGCCCGCGCAGGCGATGGCGAGGTGGTTGAACGCGATGTTCTCCGTGTGCAGTTCCTCCAAATCGAGCGTTGCGCCTGCGTCCACGCGCACCGCGCCGAAGTCGAGGAACTTCCAGTCGGCGCTCAGTGCCCTGAACAGATACGGGATGTGGTTGTTGTAGGTGAAGAAATACTGGGCGTTCAGCTTCGTCGAACCGGCGTCGGCATCCTCCCACGCGCGTTCGCCGGTACGCGCGTCGAGCGTCGTCCAGACGACACCGTCTGCGCTCGTCTGCAATTCCCAGTCGGACGGGCAGGGATGCGTCTTTGCGCTCATGTTCACGCCACGCCGCAGGGCATACGACGTGACCGGCTGACGCGCCGTGCCGTCCACGTGCCAGGAGATCGTCTCCCAGGTCGCCGCGTCGTCGGCCCTGAGGACCTGGTTCGTAAACATGACCGTCTCGTACCAGTGCCTGATCCTGTCTTCCGTCCCCGTTCCATCGTAGTGGTTCACCCCGTCGTCGTCATGGCACTGCAGAAAGTGGGCAGGGCCGCTGGCCATGCCGCCGCCAAGAACCGGATCACCGTCCGCTTCAAAGTACGCCTTCCCCATGTCCTGGTTCCAGCGGACCCACCGGTTGGCCGATGTGGCCCACCCCGGTTTCAATGCGTCGGCGGCGGGATGGTCGTCGGCCCCGTGCGCGTTTCCCACACCCAGGCTTGGAAGCCCCGACGGCGTGAAGAGGCCGAGGGTCCCGAGGAAGAGCGTCGAGACGAGCGTCTTGCCGTTCCGCGTGTCCGTCCGCTTCTCGATCGACGCCTTCTTCGCGATGAACCGCCAGTAGGTGTTCGTGCAGACGGCCCCGCCGAGGCGGAGGACGCCTTCCTTCACATGGAGCGCCGCGCCGTTCGCGCGCGGCGGGAGCGTCATCGTGTGGAACGCCGCACCCGTCTTCTCGATCTTCGTGAACGGGTAGAGTTCGCGCGAGGCCACCGTCATCTCGTTCGTCGCCCGCGCGCGGATCGGAACGACATCGACGAGCGCGTCGTCATGGAGGAAGGTGCCGACCTCCAACCGGGCGTCGGGAGCGACCTCCAGCACCACGTTCGTGAGGGCGAGCGTGCCGATGCGGTTCACGGTCCCCGGGAAGACCCTCAGCACGCCGTTCATCGCCGTCAGCGCGCGCACGGTCGCGTTCGAGAGCGTGAGCGTGCCCGCGCCCTCCTTCACGCAGGAGATCGTCCCGTCCTCCACCGTGCCGGCGAGCACGCCGTCCGCGTCCCCCGCGCCGAAGGCCAGCGTGACCGGCGGCGCGGACGCCCCCTCGTCCGCGATGTTCGCGATACACGACGGGGCGTCGACGACAAGGCCGTTCACCTTCTGGTCGTGGCCGTTGAGGTTGAGCGTCAACGCCTCGCCCTTCGCGCCCGCCCGGACCTTCACGCCGCCCGTCTGCGTCCCCCACGGAAGGACATGGGGGTACTGCACGCAGAAGGACGCACCGTCGGACTTTGGTTTCAGAACGGTGTCGCCCGCGTGGCGCCAGACGACGTTCGTCAGGTTGAGCGTGACGCCCTTCTCAGGACACTGGACGATGAAGTCACACGCCCCCTCCGTCACGAGATTCGCCTTCGCCCGGGTATTCTGGAAGAACTTCCAGGGTGTCGTGCTCCAGGAATCCAGACGGATCGGCGAACGGGGTTCGCCGCGCAGGACGACGTCCCCGCCGACCTGCGCCGAGGGAGAGAACGGACTCGAATCGTAGAACTGGCGCAAAACCGCCGGGTTCGCCGACGCCGCGCCCTCCACGTCGTTCGTGAACACGACGACGAGCGGCTTGGCCGTGTCGTTCCGAAGCGCCAGCAGTTCGAGGGACGCATTGTAGCCGATGTCGACAAGATGGAATTCATCTGCCGCCGTCTGCGCCGAGGCGTGCAGAAGCAGCGTGTCGAGACGGTAGCTGCTGCTCGGCTTCGCCAGGCCGTCGACGCCGATGTTGATCCGCGCCTGCGCGCCACCACCCTGCGTGCCGACCGTCAGGTGGGAACCGAACGTCACGCCCACCTGTGTGCCAAGCGCCGTCCCGTTCGTGATGTTCAGCACGCCCTCGTCTCCGACGTTCGGTGCCAGATGCATGGTCGGCTTCTTCGTCCAGTCGGCGTTGTACGTGCCGTCCGCATTCACGGCGCAGAGGACGTAAGGCCCGCCAACGGCCAGGTCAAGCGTACCGCTCACCGTCAGGGCCGTGTTCGTATACCCTCGGTACGCCGCATCACGAACGACCGTCTCACCCTGTGGCACGGTGAGCGTTTCGAGCGCACCGAATGACGACGCCCCCACAAGGACACAAAGTGCCACAACCATCACACTTCTTCCCGTTTCCAGTATCACGTTTCTTCTTTCCATGTGTACGATCTCCTTTGTTGATTCTTCGCAGCAAAGTATATCCTACCCCCCCCCCATCAAGTCAATGTGATTTTTTCAGTTTTGTCAGAGCGTGTGAAGCCTCGGGGTGTTCAGTGGCACAAGCGCCCCAACGGTCCGGTGCGCGAAGGACCCGCGCCGCCTCGGTGCAGGATGTTCGACAGCGGGAGGGTCGCAATTCATTGCGACCGAGGGAACTCGGGAGGGGTGCGTTCCCACGCGACCCCGAGCCTCCGGCCGGTTAACACGGAGTGCGCGGAGGCACGGGGACACGGAGAGTGAATTTGAGGCTGGCTTACGCACTGTTCCATTCGACACCTCGTCCTCCGACGGCCCGGCACGCGAAGTACCCGCGCCGCCTCGGCGCAGGATATTCGACAGCGGGAGGGTCGCAATTTATTGCGACCGAGGGAACTCGGGAGGGTCGCGCTCCCGCGTGACCGCCAGAGCGTTCCGAAGCGAAATCCCACATTCCGGTCAAGAGTGATGGGAACATGGAATATACCTGCATAAACAAATAAAATTCATAATTCTATGCGTTATTTACAAGTTATATAATCCTCACAGTATACCCGTCTTCCTACGCATTGAAATCTCATCTTCGGCGGCCTCCTTCCATTAGTCACTTTCCAGACGGATGGTGGCTACCCCATTCTCACATTTTATAAAAAGTGATATAGACTCCCTGCACCCATACCG
>CAKULR010000086.1 GCA_934667295.1 uncultured Kiritimatiellota bacterium | reverse complement strand
CGGCGGGATTGACGGACGGCGTGACGACGGGCGGAACGCTCGGCGGCGAAATCGCGAGCGTCGACATGCGTCCGCGCGACTCCGGCGCGGAACGGACGATTCCGCGTCCCGGCCACGCCGACTTCGGACAGTGGATCGAGATGGGCCGCATCCCGACGGGCGGTGGCAAGTACTCGGGGCGCCTCACCGCGCCGCTCTGCGCGGCGGGCGGGGTCTGCCTGCAGTTTCTGGAGACGCGCGGCATCGCCGTTTCCGCGCACGTCGAATCGATCCACGGCGAGACGGATCCGGACAGGATGTCCGATGAAATCGCGCGGGCGCGCGACGCGGGCGACTCCGTGGGCGGCATGATCGTCTGCACCGTCACGGGCGTTCCGGCGGGCCTGGGCGGCGCGCTCTTCGACGGACTGGAATCGGAGCTGTCCGCCGCGCTCTTCGCGATCCCCGGCGTGAAGGGCGTCGAGTTCGGCACGGGCTTCGCGTGTACGCAGTTGCGCGGTTCGGAGTTCAACGATGCGTTTACCGTGGAGGACGGCGTGGTGCGCACCGCGACGAACCGCCAGGGCGGCATCCTCGGCGGACGCGCGAGCGGCATGCCGATCACGTTTCGCGTGGCGCTGCGTCCGACGCCGACGATTTTCCTGTCACAGCCTTCCGTCGATTTGAAGACGATGCAGCCCGCGCCGCTCGCGATGAGGGGACGGCACGACCCCTGTATCGTCCGGCGCGCCGTGCCCGTCGTCGAGGCGGTGGCCGCCTTTGCGCTGGCGGACGCCATCCTCGCGGACGAGGCGGCGCATCCGCGCATCTGCCTCACCCTGACGGGGCGGACGCTCGCGGAGGACGTGGCGCAGTTCAACGCACAGCGGTATTTCACGGACCTCGTGGAGCTGCGCGTCGATCTCCTCGATCCCGCCGAACGCGCGCGCGCGGCAATATTCCCGTCCCTCGTCCCCGTCCCCGTCATCCTCACGTTCCGCCGGAAGGTGGACGGCGGTGCTTTCGACGGTCCCGAATCCGACCGCATCGCGTTCTTCCGTTCCGTCCTCACTCCACCCCCCGATCCCCGCCGATCCCCAACTTTCGCCTACGTCGATTTCGAGGACGACTTCCGGCACGACGAACTGGCCGCCTTGGCGCGGGCGGCGGGTGTGCGGATCATCCGTTCGCGGCACGACTTCACGGGGCCCGTCCCCGACATCGTGGCGGCTTGCCGCGCGCTGCGGGGGGGCACCGACGAGATCCCGAAGATCGCCTTCCTGCCGAAGACGTTCGCCGACGTGGAACGGCTCTTCGCGGAGACGGCGGGCTTCACGGACTTCCCGCACATCCTCTGCGCGATGGGTCCGCTCGGGCTCGTCTCGCGTGTCCGCGCGGTGCGGACGCACTCCTTCCTCACCTACGCCTCGACGGGCGGACTCGGGAAGATCGGGCACGTCACGCCGTACGATCTGGTGCGCACCTACCGCATCCGTTCCGTCACGCCGTCCGCGCGCGTCGTCTTCGTGTCGGCCGACGAGGTGGAGCGGACGAATCGGCATTTCGGCGACGAGGACGAGGACGCCGTTGCGCTGCCCCTCGTGGAGAAAACGACATGACACGTCTGGAACCCGGTCTGCGCGCGGGCGAACTGCGCGTCCCCGTTTCGAAGTCGCACGCGCACCGCGTCCTCATCGCGGAATTCCTCGCGGGGCGCACCGCGTCGCTCGCGCCCGATGCGGCGGCCTGCGACGATGTCCGGGCGACCAAGCGCTGCCTGGCCGCGCTCGCGGCGGGGGAGGCGTCGCTCGACTGCGGCGAAAGCGGCACGACGCGGCTTCTGCTGGGGCCCGTTGCGGCGGCGCTCGGTCGGACGGTCGAATGGGTGATGCGCGGGCGGCTTGCGGCGCGTCCCCAGTTGGACTACCCCGACATGAGGGCGGGCGTCTTCCGTCTGCCGGGCGACGTGTCGTCGCAGTTCGTGAGCGGCCTCCTCTTCGCGCTGCCGCTCCTCGCGGGCGACTCCGAAATCGCGCTCACGACACCGCTCGCCTCGCGCGGCTACGTGGACATGACGCTGGACGTCCTCCGCGACTACGGCATCGTCGCCACCGAGACGCCGACGGGTTTCCGCGTGCCGGGCGGACAGACCTACCGCGCACCGGCGGCGGGGCCCGTCATCGAGACGGACTGGTCGGGTGCGGCGTTCGGCCTCGCGCTCGTCCACCTCGGCAATGCCATCACGTTCCCTGAAACGGCGCGGCGCGGTCTTTCGCCGACCTCCTCGCAGCCCGACCGCGTGATCGGGACCCTCCTCGACGCGCTCGCGGCGTCCGGCCCCGTCACGCTCGACGTGGACGCCTGCCCGGACATCTTCCCCGTCCTGACCATTGCCGCCGCCGCGCGCGCGGGCGAGACCGTCTTCACGGGGACGCACCGCCTGAAGCTCAAGGAGTCGGACCGCACGGCGGCGATGGCGGATGTCCTCGCGCGCTTCGGGGTGGAGACGCACGGCGAGGCGAACACGTTCACCGTGCAGGGGACAGGGCGTCCGTTCCGGGGGGGCGCGTTCACGTCCTTCGGCGACCACCGCATCGCGATGTCCATCGCCGTCGGGGCGACGCGCGCGGCGGAGGCCGTCGAGATCGACGACACGGCGTGTGCGACGAAATC
The DNA here is from genome assembly GCA_934667295.1 of uncultured Kiritimatiellota bacterium. Taxonomy (GTDB): domain Bacteria; phylum Verrucomicrobiota; class Kiritimatiellia; order RFP12; family UBA1067; genus RUG572. The sequence goes on along the minus strand of CAKULR010000086.1, from coordinate 4,697 downwards.
ATACCCGACGTTCTTCACGGATTTCGAAAACCTGTCCGTAAAGCGTTGACACGGGAGGGCCACGCTCCCGCGCGGCCGTGGCCTCCGGCCGATTAACACGGAGCGCGTGGAGGCACGGAGACGCGGAGTCTTCTTGACAGGATTTACAGGATTCACATGATTTGAAAAGGTTGTTGTGTTAGCCCCAACAATTCTGTCAATCTTGTCTAAACTCCCCTCTCTCCGCGCCTCCCTTTCTCCGTTTCCTCCGCGTTAGGCGAAAGCAACTTCTCCTCTTTGGGCAAGCGGGAGGGTCGCAACTTGTTGCGACCGTTGCCCCACAGCGCCACGCGCCGAGGGCGGCGCGGGTACATTGCGCGCCAACCCACCGGAGGCGCAGGAGCGCGTCCCTCCCGTTCCCCGGTGAGACGTAACCGCCCCGGTGAAACGTAACCGCATCGCTTAAAGCCGCGTAGTGCGACTTAACCACTTAAAGCCACGTAGTGGCGACTTAACCACTTAAAGCCACGTAGTGGCGGCTTAACCACTTAAAGCCACGTAGTGGCGGCTTAACCACTTAAAGCCGCGAAGCGGCGATTCAACTACTCCTCCAAGGGATGTAATGGAGGGTAGTGGGTTTTACATTTTCTGTCATGTCGGAAGGGGGTGAGGGGGAAGGGAAGGGCGGTATGGGGACACTGGCACGGGAATTGCTAAGAAGATTCCACGTGAAAGGAACACAACCCATGAACGAAGAAACACGTAAAGCAACTGATTTCGGGGCCGACGTGTTCGGCGCCGAGGCCATCCAGAAGTATTTGTCGAAGGACACCGCGAAGAAGCTGCTTTCGACCATTCAGGGCGCCACGCCGCTTGACCCTTCGATCGCGGGCGAAGTCGCGCATGGCATGAAGCAGTGGGCGCTTGAGCGCGGCGCGACGCACTACACGCACTGGTTCCTGCCGCTTACCGGATCGACGGCCGAGAAGCACGATGCGTTCCTGGAGATCAAGAACGGCGAACCGATCCTCTCCTTCTCCGGCAAGAACCTGATCGTGGGCGAGCCGGATGCGTCGAGCTTCCCCTCCGGCGGCATCCGCTCCACGTTCGAGGCGCGCGGCTACACGGCGTGGGATCCGACCTCGCCCGCCTTCATCAAGCGCCACGCGAACGGCGCGACCCTCTGCATCCCGACGGCCTTCTGCGCCTACACGGGCGAGGCGCTGGACCAGAAGACGCCGCTGCTCCGTTCCATGCAGACGCTCTCCGTCGCCACGAAGCGGCTCATGAAGTGCTTCGGCAAGGGCGAGGAGCGCGTCACGATCACGCTCGGCCCCGAGCAGGAATACTTCCTGATCGACAAGAAGTACTACGCCGAGCGCCCCGACCTCGTGCTGACGGGCCGCACGCTCTTCGGCGCGCCGAGTCCGAAGGGGCAGCAGCTGGAGGACCACTACTTCGGCTCGATCCGTGCCCGCATCCTCAACTTCATGAACGAGGTCGAAAAGGAGCTCTGGAAGCTCGGCATTCCGGCGAAGACGCGCCACAACGAGGTCGCGCCCGCCCAGTTCGAGCTCGCGCCGATGTTCGAGGAGCTGAACCTGAGCTGCGACCACAACATGCTCGTGATGGAGGTGCTGCGCCAGGTCGCGGACCGCAACGGGCTCGTCTGCCTCCTCCACGAGAAGCCATTCGCCGGCGTCAACGGTTCGGGCAAGCACAACAACTGGTCCGTCGCCTACGGCGGCGTCAACCTGCTCAACCCCGGCAACGACCCCCACCAGAACGCGATCTTCCTCACGACGCTCTGCGCCGTCATCGAGGCGGTCGACAAGCACGCCGACCTGCTGCGCGCCTCCGTCGCGGCGGCGGGCAACGACCACCGCCTCGGCGCGAACGAGGCGCCGCCGGCCGTCATCTCGATCTACCTCGGCGACCAGCTCGCGGATGTCGTCGAACAGCTGGAGAAAGGCGAGCCCAAGAGCTCGAAACACGGCGGCACGATGAAGATCGGCGTCGACACGCTGCCGCCGCTCCCGAAAGACGCGACGGACCGTAACCGCACGTCGCCGTTCGCCTTCACGGGCAACAAGTTCGAGTTCCGCGCCCCCGGCTCCTCCGTCTCCTGCGCCCTGCCGAACACGATTCTCAACACGGTCGTGGCCGAGGCGATGGACCGCATCGCCGCCGCGCTGGAGAAGGCCGGCGTCGTCGGCAAGAACGAGCCCGGCAAGCACACGGCGGCGTTCCACGACACGCTGCAGGCCATCCTGCAGGACATCGTGAAGACGCACAAGCGCATCATCTTCAACGGCGACGGCTACACGGCCGGCTGGCTTGAGGAGGCCGCGAAGCGCGGGCTCCCGAACGCGCCGACGACCCCGGAGGCCCTGAAGGCGTTCACGCGCAAGGAGAACGTGGAGGTCTTCGAGAAGGCCGGCGTCTTCACCGAGCGCGAGATGAAGTCGCGCTACGAGATCGCGATGGAGGACTACGCGACGAAGGTCGAGATCGAGGGCAACACGGCGCTCGAAATCGCCCGGACGCAAATCCTGCCCGCCGTGCGCGCGGAATACCTCGAAACGCTCAAGGCGTACAACGAGACGGACGCGAGCGACGTGAAGGTGGCGATCGACGCCCTCCACGACGAGACGGCGGCGCTCGGGAAGGGGCTCGTCGAGCTGAAGGCGGGCATCAAGGCGCTCCAGGAGGCCGTCGCGGCCGCCGACCCGGCGGCGGTGCTCGCCAAGATGGGCGCGCTGCGCGCGGTCGCGGACGGACTGGAGACGGTCGTCTCCGACGCGCGGTGGCCGCTGCCGAAGTACCGCACGATGCTGTTCCTCTACTAACCGAACAGAGGCGGAAAAAGGCCGATCATGTCCGACTCCATCAAGCATGAATGTGCCGTGGCGCTCCTCGTCCTCCGGACGGGGGGTGCCGTCGACGGCGCGACGAAGCTCTCGCTCCTCCTTGAGAAGCAGCACAACCGCGGTCAGGACGGGGCGGGCGTCGTCACGCTCGCGGCACATCCGGAGGCGGGACGACCGGCCTACAACGAACTCAAATCGGCGAGCGCGACACCGCTCGCCGATTTGCTTGGCCAGATCGCCCGTCGTCGTCGCCTCCCCGACGAGCGCATCTTCCTCGGCCATCTGCGCTACGCGACCTACGGGAAGGGCGACGTCGGCTTCTGCCACCCGTTTGTCCACAAGGCCGCGCGGCTTTCACGGACGCTCTTCCTCGCGGGCAACTTCAACCTCACGAACACGCACGACCTCTTCGACGCCTACGTGCGGATGGGGAAGTTTCCGGAGTCCGAGGCGGACGGCTACCTGATCTGCGAATGGCTCGCCTCCACGATGCTGAAGGTGGAGATGGAGGGCGAGGCGGATCGCGGGCGCATCCTGGCCGAGGCGCTTCGCCGTCTCCTGCCGAAGCTGGACGGCGCCTTTACGCTCTGCGGCATGACGGGCGACGGGTGGAGCTTCGCGATCCGCGACGCGCATGGCATCCGCCCCGGCTACTGCCTCGTCAACGACGCGGTGACCGTCGTCGCCTCCGAGCGTCCTGCGATCCAGGCGGCGTTCAACTGCGGCACGGAGGACGTGAGGGAACTGGAGCCCGGCGTGGCGCTCGTCGTGTCGCCGACGGGGGAGGTCGATCACGTGCGCGTGCTGCCGGAGGCCGAGGTGCGGAGCTGCGTCTTCGAGCGCATCTACTTCTCGCGCGCGAACGACGCGGAGATCCACCGGGAACGGAAGGCGCTCGGCGCGGCGCTCGCGCGTCCGCTCCTCGCCGCCGTGGACTACGATCTGGAACATACCTTCTTCAGCTACATCCCGAACTCGGCGCAGGTCGCGTTCCACGGTCTGCTGCAGGCACTCTGGACGGAAGGGCTTGCGGAGGGGCGTCCTGTCCGCTTCGGACAGATCGCCGTGAAGGACGCGAAGTTCCGCACGTTCATCGCGGACGCGGCGGCCCGCCGCGAATTCTACCAGCACGTCTACGACGTGACGTACGGCCTCATCACGCCGGGCACGGACACGCTCGTGGTGCTGGACGACTCGATCGTGCGCGGCAACACGATGAAGAACGCGATCCTGCCGATGCTCGACCGGCTGGGTCCGAAGCGCATCATCGTCGCCTCCTCGGCGCCGCCGATCCTCTTCCCGGACTGCTACGGCATCGACATGTCGACGCTGGACGAACTCGTGGCCTTCCGTGCACTCGTGAACCTCGCCGGACCGGGCGCGCTCACGCGGGAGACGGACCTGCGCGCGCTCGCGGCGAAGTTCCCGCTCGCGGACCTGTCGGCCGAGATTGCGCGGCTCGTCACGCCGGCGGGCATGCGGGCGAAGGTGGACGTGGTGTTCCAGTCCGTCGGAGCGCTCCACAAGGCGTGTCCGCACACGACGGGCGACTGGTATTTCACCGGCAACTATCCGACGCCCGGTGGCGAGCGTGTGCTGCGCCGTTCGCTTGAAAACTACCTCGCCCACCGCGAAGGGCGATCATACTGAGATGAAGTCGCCGCTTCGCGGCTTTAAGTGGTTAAGTCGGCCTACGGCCTTTAAGTGGTTAAACCGCCGCTACGCGGCTTTAAATTGCGCTTCGCACAGCGGGGAGGGCCGCGCTTGTCGCGGCCGGGTACGAAGATGAAGTCGCCGCTTGCGCGGCTTTAAGTGGTTAAACCGCCGCTACGCGGCTTTAAATTGCGC